>JAGRGH010000031.1 GCA_020445605.1 Chromatiales bacterium | reverse complement strand
TGCGATCGTACATCGAGTTCTACAACCGGGAGCGGTTGCACTCCGCGCTCGGTTACCGCTCACCGATCGAGTTTGAACGCCAGTGCAACTAACCAACGGGTGTCCACTTTTGCGTAGGAACTCCCCACCGTGGTGGTCCAGCGCGCCATGGTCGATGGCCCGCCGTGAGCTGCGCATAGGCTGTTATTCCACCTGATCCAGAACAGCGTGTTTTGCGCGTTTTGTCGGCGCCCCGGGGGAGCTTCGGCCATACGGGGCTCTGTGATCGCCGGGTTTGCACCGCGTCGTGGGGCTTTCGGTCAAGGCCTCAGGATGCTATTTTCCACCCTGCACGCGCGCCGCAACCCGACGATCGGGAAGTGCGATGGGCACCGGGCAATCCGGGAAGGACCCCGCGCCGGGCGCCGTTGGGATCAACACGGCAAATCTTAAGTTTTGCGATCCTGCCACGCGGCGTCGCGGTCTTTCAGATCAAAGGGGTCTTTCAATGTCACGGGTTCATTCAGGTTCACGGCTTTCGTCGTCGCTGTCCGGGGCAGTGTTCATCTCGCTGCTTACAGCCGGCACTCTGGCCCCCGCGCAGGTGCCTGGGGATTCGTTCGATGCCAGCGCGGGTACGATTAACTCCCCTACCTGCCAGTTCGGGGAGCCAACCTATACACCAAACGGCATCTTCACGGTCCAGATTCCCGGCGCCCTCGAAACAGGTGCGTGTCCGGGGACGACCTACGACATTACGGCTACGGCCGTCGTGGGCTCGGACCCTGTGGGCGGGACTCCCCCATTTGTGATTCCAAACTTTATCCTCGGCGCCACATCGGCGGGAAGTCCGTACCTGTTCATTAACGCCGGCGTGGGCACGTTCCTGATCAGCGTGCTTGAGACCGGTGCGTGTAATCCGACTGTGAATCCAGTGGTATTCCAGGTCGTCGTTCCTGACGCGGCGCAGGCATGCACCGAGCTGTCGCTGAGCAAATCGGGCGAATTCGTGGACACATCCGGAAATGGTCTGGCGGATCCCGGCGAACCGATCAACTATGTGCTGTCGGTCGCCAACACCGGGTCGACGACAACCCTGACGAACATCGTTGTGTCCGATCCGCTACTCGCGTCGGTGATCTGCCCGAGCGGCAATCCGATTCCTTCGCTGGTCCCCGGGGCCTCCGAAATCTGCACCGGCTCGCACGCGTTGACCGGCATGGACCTGATGCACTCTGCCGTGCACAACGTGGCGACCGCCACCGCAGACCAGGACAGCGCCCAGGCCGAGGCCTGGGTGGTGCTGCCCCGGCTGGTGCCAGCGTTGACGGTCATCGGCTTGGGTCTGACCGGTCTTGCACTGGGCGTGGTGGCTGCACGCCATCGCCGCCGCAGGAACTAGGCTACGAACCTGGCGACCGGGATTTGGCCCCGGTCGCCAGCTAACCCACGCCGGGTTCCGACGCGCCCCGCATTTGCGCAAACCAGACCGCATCGGAGCGGTGCGATGCGCTTCGTGCAGCGCGCGGAGCGGTCACCGTCTCCGCATTTCCGCGTGGGCCCTGCGCAGTGCCTAGTGGGATCGGGTGAATCAATGAGTTCGGTGCCGGCCGGCCGGGGTTCATTGCCGGCCTGCTAGTATTCAAGGAGGTATGCCCCGGCGAACCCGGGGTATGGCAGGGTTTTACGGGCCGGGCGTGCGTCGCGCGTGTGGTTCGCGCCATCAGCGGGGCAGACGCATGTACAGACCAGCGCCAAGTATCCATTCAGATTCCATTCGGATTCGGTCATTCGGCCGGCCTGTGTCGCGATTCGTAGCGATGCTTGCGCTCGGTCTGGCGGTGCTCGCGCCTCAGTTCGCTTCGGCCGATGACGACAAGGACGCGTTGGAACTTGCGCTCGGCGAGACTTCCACGAACCATTTAAGCCGCATCCCGATCGATGGCAAGGTCAAGGTTGAGAGTTCGAACCCTGATGTCGCGACGGGCGAGTGGGTCGAGGGTCGCAGTCCGCATCTGCTGATTCGCGCGATCGGCGAGGGGGAGGCGACCATCACCGTTTCCGGCAATGTGCGCAAGGTCGACCTTCGCGGTGGCCGGCTGGGCACCACGCCGTTCAACCACTTCACGGATGTGAAGGTCAGCGGCGAGACGGACAACCGCTCGCTGACGATGCACAAGCGTCAGTATCAGTTCGTCCGCATGCCCGAGGAATACCGGATCGTGAACGGTTCGGTCGAGGTGCTGCGGGGAGAGTCGATCGTTTCCGCCAAACAGAATTCCGCGGCCGGCCTGACGATTACCGCCAAGGACAAACTTGGTGATGCCGTTGTCGATGCCGTGGTGCTGAAAAAGACCGCGGGCGGTGGCACGCAGCGTGTGCGCCTTTCCATCTACGTTGATGTCGTTGAGGGCAAGGGCAAACGCCAACGGCCGGCGATCGCTCTGTTTGATCTGAAGATTCCGGTGCTGGGCATTGTGATCCTGAACCCGGACGGCACCTCGGCCACGCAGCCGCAGGTGCCGAAGAAGAAACAGGCGGATTCCGATTCAACGGACAACCGGCAGTCATCCGCCGGTCAGTGGGAACTCGAGGATGAAGACACGAAGGTCGCGATGGTTGGCTCGCACAACCTGACGGGACATGATGCGTTCGGCACCGGCATTCCCGGCAGTTCAACCGACATTGCGGTGCGCAGCCCGCAGCCGCCGCCCACGCTCTCCGCTCAGCCAGGAACTGGCGCGCATCCGAACACAGCGCCGATCGTTGTGAATGTACCGAACGTGCCGCAGATGCGCACGGTCGCTCCCGAGCCCGAAAACATCGCCCGGCGAATACCGCAGGACATGCCGCTGCGAGAGACGCAGCCCGACCCGTTGCTGTCGGCAACGCTGCGCACAATCCGGATCGGTATCCGCCATGGGGCCGGTTCAAGCGATATCTGCGCACTCATGGATTTTGTGGTGGCGGCGTCGCTGACGCGGGATTTCTTCGGCGGCCTTCTGACCTTGCAGCACACCGATCCCAGCGGTCGCGTGGAGCAGCAGACCATGAGAATTTCGCAGACCACGCAGGTGCTGATGATGCTCAGGATCTATGCCTACGGCCTGCATTATCTGCAGGTCATGAGCGTTGTCAGTTCGGCGGGTGTGCCGTTTGTTCTCGACGGAAATCTCAGCACGCAGATCAACGTGGGTGCAAACGAGCCTGACCGGCAACTCTGCCGCTGATCCAACGAGCGGGTTGACAATGGTAGGGTGCGCACGGCGCACCAAACAGTTGTATCTGGTGCGCGGTGCGCACCCTACATGGCTGACAATAGCGGGGTGCGTATCACGCACCATTGACCACGCCCAGACGTTCGTATCGGTGCGCGGTGCGCACCCTACATGGCTGACAATAGCGGGGTGCGTATCACGCACCATTGACCACGCCCAGACGTTCGTATCGGTGCGCGGTGCGCACACGACGCGGCCGACAATAGCGGGGTGCGTATCACGCACCATTGACCACGCCCAAACGTTCGTATCGGTGCGCCGTGCGCTCCCTACGCGGTTGACAATGGTAGGTTGCGTATCACGCACCATTGATCACACCCAAACGTTCGTATCGGTGCGCAGATCGATGTTGGTCCGGGCGAGCCGGATCGCCAGCTTTGCCGTTAGTGACCGGCGGGTTTCGCCACGGTGATGTTGTGGCAAAACGTCTCGGGCAGGCGCAGGCCCGCTAGAAGCCCGAACAGCGCAAAACCAAACGAAAGCCACAGACCACGCTGGAAGTCGCTCCACGTGTAGTGTCGCGCGCCGTCGATCAGCTCGCCGCTCCAGCCGAGATCGAGCATCCAGCCAAATGCGGGCTGCATGATCGCGGCGCCGAGAAAAAGCCCGGTATTCACGACCGCGATGGCCATGCCCGAGACACCGGGCGGTTGCACTTCCTTGGCCACGGCAAAGGTGAGCACAAACCCGCCGGCGGCAATGCCGAGCAGGGCATACAGGGCCAGTGCGAGCGGACCGGGTGCCCAGTCGAGCCATGCGAGCAGTGCCCAGGCGAGCGCGGACAGGGCGCCCGCTCCGACGATCAGCGGCTTGCGCCGGCCGATGGCGTCTGACAACAGTCCCGCCAGCAATGCGGTCACGGCGAAGCCGGCGAGCGTCACGGTGGTGTAGAGGCTGGCGTCGGTGCGCGACAGCCCGTGGACGTCGCGCATCAAGGGGATTCCCCAGAGCCCGGCAAACGCAAACATGTTTCCGATTACGCCGAGGTTGAACCAGAAGCCGGGCCAGGCCGCGCGGCGCGACAGCACTTCGCGCAGATCGCGCAGCCAGTGCTGTTCGCGTGGCGCGTGCGGCGGCAGGCCTTCGAGTTCGCGCGCGGAGGGCAGGCCGACATCCTGCGGGCGGTTGCGAACAAACATGGCCGTGAGCAGGGCGAGCACCAGCGAGATGACGCCCGCGCCAACAAACACGTCGCGCCATTCGAACTGCTGAAGCAGCAGGGCGAGCGGACCCGCGGCGAAGATCGCGCCGAGATTGCCGATCAGAATGGTCACGCCCGAGATCATTCCATAGCGTCGCTCGCTGAACCACAGCGTGTTGGCCTTCATCAGCCCGATGAAGATCACGGATACACCGAGCCCGACCAGAAATCGTCCGACCGAGGCGATGGTGAAGTCCGGCGCCAGGCCGAACACGATCGAGCCGGCGCCCGCAACGGCGGCACCGATCGTGACCACAACGCGCGGACCGAGCGTGTCCGCGAGCACGCCCGAGGGAATCTGCATGGCGGTGTAGACGTAGTAGTACATCGCCGCCAGCGAGCCGAGTGCGGCGCCGGTCGTCTGGAAGGCCGACATAAGGTCGGCGGCGACCGCACCGGGCGCCATACGGTGGAAGAACACGCCGACGTAGGACAGCACGAGCAGCGTGTAGATCGTCCAGCGCAGGCGTGCAAAGCGGCGCCGGACCGCGGGCGTGATCATTTCTTTGGACGTGCCCGCATGGCCGTGACGCTTTCGCCGCCGACGCCCCAGTTGTCGGTGTCGAGTTCGTCGATCGTCACGACCGTGGTCGCCTTGTTGCGGCCGAGAATGTCGTGGATCAGATCGGTCACGCCGCGAATCAGGGCGGCTTTCTGCTCGGCGCTGACGGGCGTGGCTTCACGCGTGATGCGGATGTTGACGTACGGCATGATGGTGCTCCGGCAGCGGATGCCACATTGCACCACAGATGGGCCGGTTCGTCAGTCTTCCGCCATCAGCGCGCGGATGGTTCCAAGGACTTCGGGGTGATCGTATTCACGCCCGCCGATCGCCCGGTAACGGATGCGGCCGTGCTTGTCGATGAGATACGTCGTCGGCAGTCCGCGCACCTGGTAGAGCTCGCTGACCGCGCTGTCCGGATCGAACAGGATCGGGAAGGTCGGATCGGTCGAAAGCTGGCCGACGTAGGCAAAGACGTGATCCGGGCTTTCGTACTCGTTGATCGCGATGACGGAAAACGGCCCGGCATTCAGCTCCTGGTGAACACGTTCCATCGAGGGCATTTCGCGTCGGCAGGGCGGGCACCACGTCGCCCAGAAATTCAGCAGGACGACCTTGCCACGGAAATCGGCCAGCGCCATCTCGCTGCCGTCCATGTCCTTGAGCCGGAACGCCGGGGCCTCGACAGGTGTCGCAACCGGCGACAGGGTGTGATCGAGCTTTTCGTCGGCCGTCGCGGACCCGAGCGTCAGCAACAGGGCCAGCGCAACGCCGAACCGGGAAAGACTAGCGGGCCGGCAGGTGCGCGGGCGGACACTCGACATCGTTGATAACGGCTTCATGACGTTGGCCCTCGACATGCCATACATAGTGAAAGTCGAACTTTGCGTCGCGCGGAAGCTGTACGGAGCTGAAGCCCTGAATCCAGTCATTCTTCTCGAACGTCACGTCGTCGGCGAGCATCAGCCACTTGAACGGTACGCCGGCCGCGGCCCAGTCCGCGATCCAGTCGGCCTTGGTCTTCAGCGGAACGTCCCGGCCGTCCGCGGTGCGCGCAAACCAGTCCGCGACGCGCATGTGGATGGCCTCGTCACTGACATTGCGCACGATGGTGCCGTAGTAGCAGTAGCGCCCCAGTTCGTCGAGCATCGCTTCGGTGAATCCCTTGGACCCGAATACCGCGCTGACGTAGTCGCCATGCAGTTGCACGAGTTCGATGCTGAATCCGTCCGCGACCTGCGTCCAGTTCCAAGTGTTCGTCTGGGTATTCAGACGGCGCTCCGCGCCAGTTGCCGAAACACAGGCGCCGGCGCACAGCAGCGCTGCTGTGACGCGGCGCGCGAACCGGTTTCGCGCGCGGGGAATCGGGAGGTGCGGTTCAGGCATGCGCCGGGAGTTTATCAGCTTCGTCCGTACCCAGGCCCGAGTCCGGCTCCTCGTCGAGCGCGCCCAGGGCATTGAAATCATCGAGGATGCAATACAGCGCCGGCACCAGGAACAACGCGGTCACCGTTGCGACCAGCAGACCGAATGCCAGGCTCACGGCCAGTGGGATCAGAATCTGCGCCTGGGTGCTGCGTTCGAGCAACAGCGGCATCAGGCCGGCGATCGTGGTGATCGACGTCAGCAGGATCGGCCGGAATCGGTCGCGCCCGGCCCGCTTCGCGGCATCCACGACCGTTGCGCCCGCAATACGCGCCTGGCGTATGAACACGACCAGCAAAATCGAATCGTTGACCACGACGCCGAACAGTGACGCCATCCCGACCATGCTCGGCATGGTCATGTCGAGCCCCATGAGCAGGTGGCCGAAGACAACGCCGATCAGCGACGTCGGTATCACGAGCATGACCGTGATCGGTGCGAGATACCCGCGAAACTGCAACGCCAGCAGCATGTAGACACCGAGCAGGCCGAGCAGGACGTTGCGGGCCATGGATTTGCCGGTCTGTGCGGATTCGGCGCTCTGGCCTTCGATGCCGATTTCGAGTCCCGGATAGCGCTCACGCAGCGAGTCGAAGACCTCGCGTTTCGCAAGGTTCAGCAGTTCCTGGGCATTGGCAATGTCGGCCTCGACCTCGCCCTGCACGCTGACGGTCCGTTGTCCATCGACACGCTGGATGCGTGCCCAGCCGCGCGCGGGCTCGAGCGAGACGACCACCGGAAGCGGAATGCGTGCGCCGCCGGGACCGGCAATGGTCAGCGCTGCAAGTGCGCCCGGATTCGATCGATCCGCGGCAGACAGACGAACATCGACCTCGTAGGTCTCCGCGCCGTTCGGAAACTCGTCGACGGTGATGCCCTGAAACGCCGCGCGGACCTGCTCGCTCACGCTGGCGGCGGTGACGCCGAGCACGCCTGCGTCCGGTTTCAGTCGCAGACGGATCTCCGGCTTGCCGGGCCGCAGATCATCGGACAGGTTCACGACGCCGCGGAAACTGCCGATCCACTCCTGCAGATCGAGCGCCGCGCGTTTCAGTGTTTCGAGGTCGCCACCGGACAGACGCAGGTCGATGGCGCGGCCGCCCGGTCCGATGGTCGGTTCCGTAACGTTGAGCGCAATCACGTCCGGCGGTGAACCGATCTCGTCGCGCCAGTGCGCCGCAAAATCGGCGAGTCGCGTTGCGCGGATCTCCGTGCTCAGCAGGTCAACGAGCACGCGCGCCACGTGCGGCCCGGTCTCATAGGCGTCCGGGTTTTCGCCGAAGATGACGGTGATGTGTTGCACGAGTGGCCGTCGGTCGGGCTGCAGCGGGTCGAATTCCGCCTGCGCCGTTCGCGCGGCCTGTTCGATGTGCCGGACCAGTGCTTCGGTGCGAGCCAGCGGGGTGCCTTGTGGCAGAAGCACGCGTGCCTCGAGCAGATCGCCCTCGATCTCCGGGAATCCGACGAATTTCAGCTTTCCAGATGCCGGCATCGCGACGGCGAGCACCGCGAGCATGAGCACGATCCCGAGCGTCAGATAGCGGTACTCGATGGCCGCGTCGAGCACGCGGCCGACGCCACGCTCGCGCAGCCGGTCGAAGGCCCGTTCGAATGCCGCTCGAAAGCCGGTTGCGCCCGCCGGCCTTTGATGCGCGAGGGAGTGACCGAGGTGGTTCGGCAGAATCAGAAAGGCCTCGGCGAGACTCACCGAGAGCACAAGAATCAGAACAACCGGCAGCACGCGCAGAACCTGACCGATCTCGCCGGTGATGAACGCCAGCGACCCGAACACGAGCACGGTCGTTGCAAACGACGACAGCACGCCCGGCAACACCTCCACCACGCCGTTGGTGGCCGCGGCCAGGGGTTTTTCGCCGCGCGCCAGTCGTGCTGCGACGTTTTCGGCGATCACGATGGCATCGTCCATGAGCAGGCCGATTCCGATCAGCAGCCCCACCATGGAGATCATGTTGACGGTGATGCCGAGCATGGGCAGCACGACCAGTGCGCCGAGGAACGACACGGGCAGACCCATCGTCACCCAGAAGCTGTAACGGAAGCTGAAAAACAGCCACAGGACCAGGAACACCAGCACCAGGCCCTGCGCGCCGTTGGTCACGAGCATGTCCAGGCGATCCTGCACGACCGAAGCGCGATCCTGGGTCAGTTCGAGCGTCAGTCCGGGTGGAGCACGCACGCGCTCGGCCGCGATGAACTGTTTGACCTCCTGGTAGACGTCCAGAACGTCCTGGCGCGGTGTCTTGCTGATATCCAGCAGCGCCGCGCGTCGCCCGTCGAAAAGGATCTTCGTGTTGTCGTCTTCGAACTGGTCGACGATCGTGGCGATGTCGCCGAGCCGGATCGCGCCGCCCGCGCTGCCCGAAATCACGACCAGATCGCGCAGCGCCTGAGTGGTCTTGCGCTGGTCGTCAAAACGCAGAAGGATCTCTTCGGTAGCGCCGTCGATCTGTCCTACGGGCGCAGTGACGCTGTTGCGCGCAATGGCGTTGCCGATGTCGCTGACTGACAGACCAAACTGCCGCAGGCGGGCGGCAGACAGTTCCACGCGCAACTGATGATCAGAGAAGCCGCGGACCGTGATGTCGGCGATGGTGCCGAGCGTGCGCATACGCGCCTTGAGATCCTCCGCGTAGGCCTTCAGCGCGACGGGGTCGTCGAGCCCCGTGACGGCGACCGAGATCACCTGGTCGGTGCGGCCGAGTTCGGCGACGACCGGCTGTTCGATGCCGGAGGGAAAGTCGTCGATCGCGTCGACCTCGGTCTTGATGTCATCGAGGAAGCGCACGATGTCCTCGCCTTCGTCCATGCGTGCCGTGGCGATCGCGATCGCCTCGCGCGCCTCGCAGCGTATTTCGCGCAGATGGGTGACGGTTTCAATGGCGTCCTCGAGGCGCCTGCACAACGCATCCTCGACATCTTCGGAAGTCGCGCCCGGATAGACAATCCGAACTTCGACGCGATCGGATTCCAGCCGCGGAAAGGTCTCGCGCTGCAAGGCCGAGACACTCACCAGTCCGAGAATCGCGATCGCCGCCATCAGCAGGTTCGAGGCGGTTTGGTGATGCGCGAACCAGCGGATCACGGGTTCAGACTCCGGCGGCGCGCGCGACTTCGGCGGCGGCCTCGGCATCCGGTTGCGGACGCAGCAGCATGCCCGGAACGGCTGGTACGAGGTCCGTCAGCACCACACGGTCGCCTGCGGTCAGTCCCGCTCCCACGACGGCCAGTGTCTCCTGATAGAACAGAACCTCGACCGATCGGCGCTCCAGACGGTCTTCGGCGTTCGCGATCAGCACCGCGCCATCACGCACGGCTGCACGCGGTATCAGCAGCCGGCCGGGCTGCACCCGGCCGCTGAGCCGGACTTCGACGAACATTCCCTTCGACAGCGGCGGTCGTTCGCCCGGAATGACCTTCTGCAGCGGGGCATCCACGGCAACCACCAGCCCGAGCGTGCGCGTGGTGGCGTCGACGCTGTCGGTGAAGCGTACGAACTCGGCATCCCACTGGGCGATGTGTCCGCCCATGTCGAGTCGCAGCACCGGGGAAAAACCGGCGAACTGTGTGAGCCGTTCGTTCAGTTGCTCCACGCTCCAGTCCGGACGCTCGCGGCCGACGAACAGCGTGCGCAGCTCGGCCAGGGGGAACTGCGCGACGACTTCGACACGCTCCACCGAATCGCCGCGAAACAGTGTCTGGCCCTTGCTCACGAACTGGTCGCGTTCGACGGCGAGCGCGGCGACCCGCAGGTTGAACGGTGCGCGGATCACGCAGCGCGAGAGATCCAGCTCGGCTTGGGCCACTTGCGTCTGCAATGAACGCCGCTGTATGGGGATCAGGCCAAGCGTATTGCGCAGGTTCTGCACGGCGTTCTGCACCGAAAGCACCGCGCGTTCTGCTTCGTCAGCACTGCTGCGCGAGGTCGTGCCCTGCTTGGCGAGACGTTGCTGGCGGTCACGCTCGGTCTCGGCGAGTTTGAGGCTGGCCTGCTCGAGCTCCAGCGACTTGCGCGCGTTGGTCTCCTGAACGTCCAGTTCGGTCAGTGCCGCCCGGGCCCGGGCGAGGGCGAGCTCATAGTCGGCCGGATCGATTTTCAGCAGCACGGTTTCCGCGGGCAGGACCTCGCCATCGCGGAGTTCCCGGTGCATCTCGACGATCTGGCCGCTGACCTGTGCGACGGCCGACCAGACCTGGGCCGGCGACACCGGCCCGTAACCAGTGGCGCGGGGAACGAGATCGCGGGGCTCGACGGACAGTACGCGCACGACCCGCGCCTGCTCGGCGACATCGACCCTGGCCGGTGGTTGTCGGCCCGAGACCATCCAGACCAGCGCCGCGATGCCGATGGCGACGGGCGGAAGGATCAGCAGGCGTTTCCAGCCCGGAGCGGGATTGGCGGACATCGGAAATTCCCCAGAAAATATGCGAAATCAGCGCTGATTGGCGGTGCTGCGGGTCGCTCAAGTATGGCGCAACCGGGGCGCCATTGTGTGGTGACATCAACTCTGCGGCACCCGCTCCACAGGCGCTGCATCCCGGGGCTGGGTCAAGTCGGCGCGACAGCGTTCGCGTTGCGCGATGGCCTTGCTATGCTGGCTTTACGCCGGCTCTGGCCGGGCCTGTCAGCGATCGTTGGAAGATGGCCATGTGGAAACCCGTGAGGGCGCAATGAGCACGTTCGACACGCCAATGAACCTGTTTACGCGCGTCGTGTTCGCGTTTGTGGCGGTCAATGCGCTGGCGGGCGCCGTCATCCTGATCGGTTTTCCGGATCGCACGGCCGAGTGGTTCTTCTGGACCATCACTCCGCCGATCAATGCGGCGCTGCTCGGTGCGCTGTATTTGAGTGGCGCGATCGTCGTGGGGCTGTTGACCTGGCGCGGGGTCTGGGAGCCCGCCCGGGTGCTGGTTCCGGTGCTGGTTCCGGCCGGTGTGGTGATCGCGATCATCACACTCGTGCATGTCGACAAGTTCACTGCCGGCATCAAACTCGTTTACTGGCTCGTGGTGTACATCGGTGCGCCATTGCTGGCGCTGGCGGTCTACTGGCTGCAGGAACGTCGGGGTGCGAACTGGCGGGTCAACACTCCCGTCACGAACGCAACCCGACGTACGGCCATCGTTGTCGGTGCTCTGATCTTCGCCGTTTGCACCGTGTTTTTGTTCTACCCGCGCGCAATCGTCGAGCACTGGCCGTGGCCGACCGGCGTGCTGATGGTGCGTGTGTTCACGATCTGGTTCGGGGTGTTCGGCGCCGGTCTGCTGTGGTTTGCCGTGGATCGCGAGTGGAGCCGATTGCGCCACATTGCGACGCTGATGATTGCCGCCGCCGTGCTGGATCTCATCGTGGTTGCGCTGCATCGCGACGCGATCACCGGCGATGCGCTGACGGTCGGGCTCTACCTGTCACACCTCGTCGCGTTTGCGCTCGTCGGCGCGCTGATGCATTTCTGGCAGCGAAGCGCGGCGGTCCGCACTCGCTGACCGGGAAGCCGAGCTGTCGATGGTACCGGGTTCCCGCTATTCGTCGAGCGGGTCAAGGATGACGTAGCACTGCGGGGACAGCAGGGCACGCACGCGCAGGATCGAACGCACGCGCAGTCCGGCCGCGGCCGCTTCCGCTTCGAGCTGGCCGCGTGTGATCGGTATGCGGTCGGCAGGCCGTTTGCCCTTGATGCGGTTTTTCAGATCGAAGCTCAGCCAGCTAAGCGGCGTGCGAAGGAAATAGAACGCCACGATTGGCCCGCGGCTTACCCGTCGCAATTCACGCAGCACCTGCGTGCGCAGTCCGGCACTGCGGTAGTGGTGCAGAAGGCGGTTACAGAGCACTGCGTCGAACACCCCGTCGGGTAGCCCTGTCGCCAGCACGTCGCGCACGCTGAACTGGATCGAGCCCACGCCATGTTCGGCCGCGATCCGGCGTGTGACCTCGACCATGTCCGCGGCCGCATCCGCGGCCTCGACCGCGTAGCCTTGCCCCGCCAGTGCGATCGCGGCCCGTCCGGCCCCGCAGGGCAGATCGAGCACCTGGCTGCCGGCGGGCAGGTCCGAAAACGCATGCAGGATCAGCGCGAGTTCGCGCCGGTTTCGCCAGTCCTTCGCCCCGTGCCGGGTGGCATATCGCGAGGCCGCTGCTGGCGAGGCAAATCGCTGGCGGGTGAGTTCGTAGTCGTGCTGCGCGGTGGTCGGCGATGGTCGGCGGGTCCGTAGGCCTGATGCGCCGCCCGCATGGCTCGCCGGTTGCGTCGCTGGCAATCGCCAGCCGGTCCCGGGTACGGAGTGCAGTTTCGATTCCATGGATGCCAAGCATCCGCCTCGACACTTAACCCGGACTTAAGCCAGGGGGGCTGTAATTGCGGTCATCGAATGGTCGACTTCCCGGGTTCCGTTGTGTCCATAGCCACTCTGCGCGCTGTCAGACTCGAATCCTTTGCCGGCATCCTGTCCGAACGGGCGCTGTGGATGTGGCCGACGATTGCTTTTGTCACGGCCTTTGCGTTGCTTCAGCTCGGCGGGCTGGACCGGGTCGTCGCGCACTGGCTCGCCGATGGGCCCGGCGGGGGATTTCCCCTGCGGCATTTCTTCTGGACGCAAACCGTTCTCCACGATGGCGGACGCCTGATCATGCAGATTCTGGCTGGCGGGCTGCTGTTGCTCTGGGCGGCGTCACACCGCGCCGCGCGGCTCGCGCCCTATCGGTCGACATTCGCCTATACGGTGCTTGCGGTTGCGCTCAGTGTGTTGAGCGTGAACATTGGCAAGCACATCTCGGGCCTGGACTGTCCGTGGTCGGTGGATGAGTTCGGCGGCGACAGGCCCCATTTCACGCTGTTCGATGCCCGCCCGGTGGATCTTGCGCCTGGGCACTGCTTTCCCGGCGGACACAGTTCGGCGGGATTCGCGCTCTTCGCACTGTTTTTTGCCGTGCGGCGACATCGCCCGGGACGCGCGCGGCGCGCGCTTCTGGCACCGCTGGTGATCGGCGGTGTTTTCGCACTTACACAGTGGGTCCGCGGAGCGCATTTCGTTTCGCACGACCTGACGACGGCCTGGCTGTGCTGGATGATCGCCTGGGCCACGGATGCGTGGACCCTGCGCCGGCGATTGCCCGGGCCCGCCTTCTCGCGAGGAGTCGCCCGGACGCCAGCGCGCCGCCGGTGACGGAACCAGACGAAATGGCCCGGCGCAATGCGCCCGGTCATGGAATTGTCCGGGGCCGTGACAGTATCATGTCAGGCGCTGATGACCGAGTCATTGGCAGTCGCCTGTTTCCACTTCGACCCGATTGCTGCACTTTTGCAGCGCGGCGGCCTCTCCCGGGGCGGCGTTTCCAGATCGTCGGGCCGGCCCTGACACCGACTGCCGTGTCGTGTGTCGTGCCGCGGCGTCCACACCGGCGGTCCGCGGTTCAGGCGTTTTCGCTGTAATTCTTCCCTGCGGATCATCCCGTTCCAGAACTGAACATGTCCAGGTTTACGGCCCCCGGCGCGCTGCGCTGGATGCTGCCCTTCATGGAGTGGCTGCCCGGCGTGCGCCGGGCCGACCTCAAGGCGGACGCGCTCGCCGCGCTGACCGGCGCGATCGTCGTGCTGCCGCAGGGCGTTGCGTTCGCGACCATCGCCGGCATGCCGCCGGAGTACGGCCTGTACGCGGGCATCGTGCCCGCGATCGTCGCCGCGCTGTTCGGCTCGTCGCGACATCTGGTGTCGGGCCCGACGACCGCCGCGTCGGTCGTGCTGTTCTCGTCACTGTCCGTACTGGCGGTGCCGGCCTCGCCGGAATATGTCGCGCTGGCGCTCACGCTCACCTTCATGGTGGGCGTGCTGGAATTGGCGCTGGGGTTCGCCCGGCTCGGCGCGCTGGTGAATTTCATCTCGCACTCGGTCGTGGTGGGGTTCACGGCCGGGGCCGCCATCCTGATTGCGGTCAAGCAGCTCAAGCATTTCTTCGGCATCGAGATGGACAGCGGCGGGCATTTTCACGACATCCTGCGGGTGTTCTGGGAGCATGTCGGCGAGACGAACTGGGCCGCGGCCACCGTGGCCACGGCGACGCTGGCAACCGGCATCGCGTTCAAGCGCTGGGTGCCGCGGGTGCCGTATATGATCGCCGCGATGCTGGCCGGCGGCATCCTCGCGGCGATCCTCGAGGCTGTGCTCGGACCCGGCCATCAGACGATCGCCACGGTCGGTGCCCTGCCGGCGAGCCTGCCGCCGCTGTCTTCGCCGACCTTTACGCTCGATGCCATCAAGCATCTGGCGCCGACCGCGCTGGCCGTGACGCTGTTCGCACTGACCGAGGCGGTCTCGATCGGCCGTGCGCTTGCTGCGCGTGGCGGTTACCGCATCGACGGCAATCAGGAGTTCATCGGCCAGGGGCTTTCCAACGTCGCGGGCTCGTTCTTCTCGGGCTATGTCGCGACCGGCTCGTTCAACCGCAGCGGCCTGAATTTCGAGTCGGGCGCGCGCACACCGCTGGCCGCGGTCATGGCCGGCCTGCTGCTAATGATCATCGTGCTGCTGGTGGCTCCGCTGGCGAGTCATCTTCCGAAGGCGGCAATGGCCGGCGTGCTGTTTCTGGTGGCATGGGGATTGATCGACTTTCGCGAGATCCGCCACATCCTGCATGCCTCGCGGCGGGAGACCGGCGTGCTCGCGGTCACCTTCCTTTCGGCGCTGTTTCTCGAACTGGAATTCGCGATCTTCGCCGGCGTTCTGCTGTCGCTGGTCCTGTACCTCGAGCGGGTCTCCAAGCCGCGCATCTTCACGCGCACGCCTGACCCGCGCCTGCCGAACCGCGCGTTCTCGAGCGATCCCGACCTGCCGCAATGTCCGCAACTGCGTTTCGTGCGGATCGATGGCTCTATCTTCTTTGGTTCCGCCGGTCACGTCGAGCGCTACTTCGATCGCCTTCGGGCCGAGAACCCCGCGCAAAAGCACCTTGCCGTGGTGGCCGACGGCATCAACTTCGTCGACTTGCAGGGCGGGGCGGTGCTCGCGGGCGAAGCCAAGCGGCGATTGCGAGACGGTGGCTTCTATCTGGTCGGCGTCAAGGAAGACCTCTGGGAATCGCTCGAGAGCTGCGGCTGCATGGACGCGACCGGTGCGCGCAATGTGTTCCAGTCAAAGACCGCGGCGATACACGGCATCTTCCAGAAGCTCGACCGCAAGGTCTGCGAGGCCTGCGACAAGCGGATCTTCCTCGAATGCCGGCGCTAGTCGAGAGGCTGTCGTCGCCCGCGCACTCACGCGCGCAGCTGTCACTTCGGTCCGAGACGCTGATCATCATCGTCGCCGTCTTTCTGGCGGCGTTTACGAACCTCGCATTCTTCCGCAATGCCCATCGGGCGTTTCGCGACGACCCGCAGCTGTGGCTGCACCTCGCGTCCGTGGCGGCGGTGCTCGGCTGCGCGTTGGTGCTGCTGCTTGCGATCACGGCGATCGGGCGTGCGTTGCGCCCCGTGCTGACCCTGCTTCTGCTGGTGGCCGCCGTCAGCGCCTATTTCATGGACACCTACAACGTCTTCGTCGGCGACGGGATGATCCAGAACATCCTGGAGACCAACTATCAGGAAACGCTGGATGTCCTGACGCCCCGCCTGTTTGCCTACGTGACGGTGCTGGGCTTGTTGCCGGCGTGGTTTGTCTGGCGAACGCCCGTGCATTGCGCACCCGGCTGGCGGCATCGGCTGCGGCGGCGGATGCTGCTGATTGCCGCGGCGCTCGCAACCGCGGTCGCCGTCGTGCTGCCGTTGGGCGATTTTTACCGGTCGCTTGTCCATGAACACGGCCGGCTGCGTTTCTACACGAACCCGCTCACGCCGGTATCGAGCGCTCTTCGGTATCTGAGCGGCCCGCGTCGTGCGCGCGCGGCCGACGCACCGCTGATCGCCGTAGGTCGCGATGTGCGCGCGCCGGCCGTCGATGAACGTCGCGAACTGCTGGTGCTCGTCGTCGGTGAAACGGCGCGCGCTGACCGCTTCGGCATCAACGACTATGCGCGCGATACCACGCCGGAACTCGCAAGGCGCGACGTCGTGAGTTTCACGAATGTGCATGCCTGTGGCACTTCGACGGCGGTTTCCGTGCCGTGCATGTTCTCGGGGCTCGGGCAGCGCAACTATGACGCCGAACTCGCTGCGAATCGCGAGAATCTGCTCGATGTGCTCAAACATGCGGGCGTCGCCGTGCTCTGGCGCGACAACAACTCGGACTCGAAGGGGGTCGCGGATCGAGTCGAATTTCAGAGCTTTCGCGAGCCGGACGTGAACCCGGTCTGCGACGTGGAGTGTCGCGACGAGGGCATGCTGCACGAGCTGGACCAGTGGGTCGATGCGCAGGGCGGCCAGGATGTTCTGATCGTGCTGCATTCGATGGGCAGTCACGGTCCGGCCTATTACAAGCGCTATCCGCCGGCGTTCGAACGATTCACGCCGGTTTGTGAAACCAATCAGCTGGACGAGTGCAGTAACGGACAGATCGGGAATACCTACGACAACACGATTGCGTACACCGATCATTTCCTGGCGCAGGTGATCGATTGGCTGAAGCCGAAGTCCGATCGATTCGAAACCGCCATGCTGTACCTCAGTGACCACGGCGAGTCGCTTGGTGAGAATGGCGTGTATCTGCACGGTCTGCCGTTCGAGTTTGCGCCCCAAGCCCAGACCCGCGTCCCGGCGATCCTGTGGCTGGGCCCGTCGGTGGATGGCGTGGATGCCGCGGCTGTACGGGCCGCGCGCCACGAGCCTTATTCACACGATTCCCTGTTCCACACCGTGCTCGGCTTCTTCGAACTCGACACCAGCGTATACGAGCCGAAGCTCGACATGCTGCGCTATGCCGACGACGAACCGACACGCGCGCATCTGCGCGAGATGCGTCAGGCCATGGCCGGCGCACCATGACGGTGCTCCAGATCCGCCGCATGATGACCTGCCAGCTGCATGATCTGGAACGCCAACAGAGTGCGGGTTTCGCCCATTATCCACGCGCGTACGGTCCCGACCTGATGGTTTTTCATGGGCCGGACGGCGCAGTGAAACGCTCGCGATTGTCCGTCAGCGCGCTCCATGGGTTCCGATCGAGGGGCGGCGCGATTCAGGACATCCTCCGGGAAATCGGCGGCACCGTATGTGTGGCCTTCGACAGGTGGATCGTTCTCGAATGCTGACACCAGACCGTCATCCGCCCTCACGTGCGCGCCGCCGCACGCGGCTGTCACTGCGGCCCGAGACGCTCATTATCGTCACCGCCGTTTTCCTGACGGCGTTCGCGAACTTTGCGTTCTTCCGCAATGCGCGTCAGGCGTTCAACGACGACCCGCAGCTGTGGCTGCACCTCGCATCCATGGCGGTGGTGCTCGGCTGCGCGCTGGTGCTTCTATTTGCGATCGCCGGGATCGGGCGTGCCTTGCGTCCCATGCTGACGCTGTTCCTGTTTCTGGCGGCAAGCAGCGCCTATTACATGGATACCTACAACGTCATCATCGGCGATTCGATGATCCAGAACATCCTGGAGACCAACTACCAGGAAACGCTGGATCTCCTCACGCCGCGACTGTTCGTATACGTCGTGCTGCTTGCAGTGCTGCCAGCGCTGTTCGTATGGCGGGTCTCGCTGGATCGCGCGCCGAACTGGCGACGTGGGCTGGTGCGCAGAATTTTGCTGATCGTTGGAGCGCTGTTGACCGCGGTGGTGGCCGCGCTGCCAATGTCGAATTTCTATGCGTCGTTTATCCGTGAGCACAAGGAGCTGCGCTACTACTCGAACCCGACCACTCCGGTGCACAGCGTGTACCGCCATCTGCGCGGGCTGAAGCATGCGCGTGATCCAAACCAGCTGCTGGTCGCCGTCGGAAGCGATGCCGAGCGTCCGGCCGTGGACGAAGATCGCGAACTGCTGGTGCTCGTCGTCGGCGAAACGGCGCGCGCCGACCGCTTCGGCATCAACGGCTATGCGCGCGATACCACTCCTGAACTCGGGAAGCTCGACATCGTGAGTTTCACGAATGTGCACGCCTGCGGCACCTCGACGGCGGTTTCCGTGCCGTGCATGTTCTCGGGGCTTGGACGGCGCAACTATGACGCCGAGGTGGCCGGAAATCGCGAGAATCTCCTCGATGTGCTGGAGAATGCGGGGGTCTCCGTGCTCTGGCGTGACAATAACTCAAGTTCGAAAGGCGTTGCCGACCGCGTCGAGTTCCAGGATTTCCGCAAGCCGGAAGTCAATCCGGTCTGCGATGTCGAATGTCGCGACGAGGGCATGTTGCACGAACTGGACCAGTGGGTCGATGCGCAGGGCAGTCGGGACCTGCTCGTTGTATTGCACTCGATGGGTAGTCACGGGCCGGCCTATTACAAGCGCTATCCGCCGGCGTTCAAGCGGTTCACTCCAGAATGTGAAACCAGTCAGCTCGATGAATGTACCGATGAGCAGATCGGCAATACCTACGACAACACGATCGCGTACACGGATCATTTCCTGGCGCAGGTGATCGACTGGTTGAAATCGAAATCCGAAGGTTTCGAGACCGCCATGCTGTATTTCAGCGACCACGGCGAGTCGCTCGGCGAATACGGTGTCTATCTGCACGGTCTGCCGTATCAGTTCGCGCCGGAGACCCAGACCCACGTCCCGGCGATCCTGTGGCTGGGTCCGTCGCTGGATGGTGTCGACCTTGCCGCCGTGCGGGCGGCCCGGGATGCGCCGTACACGCACGACTCGCTGTTCCACACGGTCCTCGGTTTCTTTGAACTCGACACCGGCGTCTACGACCCGAAGGTCGACATGCTGCGTTACAATGACAGGGAGCCCGCGCGCGCGCATTTGCTCGAGAAGCGGCAGGCCGTAACCGGCGCACCATAAGCGTGTACTGGCAGGCTTTTGAGCCGAGAATCCCAAAAGTCTTGCCGCTCGGTCGCAGGACGTTCTTCCAGTTGCATGATCTGGAACAATCCCTGAGCGCAAACTCAGGGTAGGATTCTCGCGGGTGCCGCCACCGCCAGGCGGTTTTTGCTCGATCCGGGGGGAAACACAGTGAAAGGCTCTACGTTGAAATACGGGGTGCTAGCCGCAGCGCTGATGGGGGCTGTGGCTGGTGTTCAGGCAGCCGGAATACCCGAGTTCGAGCCGAATGACACCGCTGCTACGGCCCAGAACGTCGACGGCAATTTCACGCTGGATGCCGACGCGAACATCACGGACTCGACGACGGTCCCGCACGTGTCGGTATCGGCCACGGGCGACAGCACCAACGATTTCTACCGGTTCACCTCGGCTGCGGGTGGACGCGTGATCGTGGACATCGACGCCAATAGCTTCGACAGCGAAATCGGCATCTGGGATGCAGGAGGAACCCTGCTGTCGAATAACGATGACAACGCCGGTGATCCCGGGAGCAACGGGTTTGCGTCGTACCTCGATATCAACCTGCTGGGCCCGGGGGTCTATACGGTCGGTGTGTGCCAGTTCAACTGTGAGTTTGGTAACAGTTTTGCCATCACTGGAAACCCCGTGCCGGACGGCGCCTCATATACGCTGCACGTATCCCATGTCACGGCAAACATCGTGTATGAAGAGCGAGCCGTGCCGGCGTTGGGGCTTTCGGGGCTTGCGCTGCTCGCCGGTGCGCTCGGTGTGGCCGGCTTTGTGCGCGCACGGCGCCGCGACTGATCGCCGATCCGTTACGGCCCGCACCAAGGCCGCCGCCCGCGAGGGCCGCGGCCTTTTTCATGCGCGGCGCCTACGGACAGCCGTTTACTTGCCGGGCGCGGTGCCTGACGGTCAGTCCGCCGGGCCGGCCGTCGCGCCATCGTCACGCCGGTGCACGCGAACCTGATTGCGTCCGCCGCGCTTCGCGGCATACAGCTCGCTGTCGGCTGCGTGCAGAAAATCGCCGGCAGTGTCACCCGGCGTCGGGACCCAGGCCGCGATGCCGATGCTGAGCGTCAGCTGATCGCTGACCCGCGAGCCGTGATGCTCGATGTCGAGTTCCGCCATGCGGGCCTGCACTTCGCGGGCAACGTCCTGCGCAGCTTCGGCATCCGTATTCGGCACGACCAGGCAGAACTCCTCGCCGCCGTAGCGTGCGACGATGTCCGTGCGGCGTTTGAAGGTGGACACCAGCATCGCGGACAGCGCCTGCAGGCATTCATCACCGCGGATGTGGCCGTACTCGTCGTTGTATTCTTTGAAGAAGTCGATATCCAGCATCAGCACTGCGAGCGGCAGGCCGTGGCGGGTGGCGGCGACCAGCTCATGTTCAAGCAGTTCATCGAGATGCCTGCGGTTCGCGAGTCCGGTGAGTCCATCGCGCGTGGAAAGCGCCGTGAGCTTCTCGTTGGATTCGGTCAGAGTGGCGAGCAGATCGGCGTTTTCGAGCCGCACGCGAATCGTTTCCACAAGCGTCTTGTAGTACCAGTTGAACAACGTCAGCAGCACCAGCAGGTAAACGAGCCCGTAGAAGAACAGGTACAGGTGAAACGCGTCGCCCAGCAGCAGACACAGAACCATTGGCAGGCCGAGTTTCGGCGCCAGATAGACGAGAAACGCGCTCCAGCTCGAGGAGTACGAAACCATCGCGCCCGGAATGACCGTCACGGCCACGGACACCACGGCGAGCTGCAGAAACTCGGAGAGCTGCGGCATGAACCACACGAGGCCCGCGCCGTAGGCGATTCCGACCAGGGCGGACCCCACTACAAACAGACGTGACAGCCGATTCCAGTCGAGCGCCTCGCGCGGCGTGCGGCGCACCACCTGGATGTGTACATAACGCCCGATGTTGATCAGCATCAGGGCGGCGAACCACAGGCCCGAAGCGGTCACGCCGACGGTTTCGAAGGTCAGCCAGAACAGGATCCCGCCGGGGATGGCATGCAGCACGGGGCGCAGCGGAGAGCTGAAGTACAGAAGCTCCGTCTGCGCGATGCGCACGCGGCTGGACAGTGGCGAATGGGTCACGCGATCGGGTCCGGATGTCGCAGGCGGTTGGTTCGTGGCGTCGAGAAAAAGGACATCGCTGCGAGCCATTGAAGCATGTTTCAGGCGACTCGGCCGGACCTAGTGTCCTGTCCCGCAATGATCTGTCATTTCTGAGGGTTCCTACGGTTCGAGGGCAAGGCGCGTCGTGAAGGCAATGGTCATTCCATTGGCAAGCGGCGCAACACAGCCCTCGAACCGTAGGGGCCCTCCCTGCGGGCGCGGCTGAGCAGGGCTGACTCAGCGTTGGCGATCCTGTCCATAGCTCGGCCGTCTTGATTCAGCCCTGCTCAGCCACGCAGAAACGATAGATAATTGTGGGACAGGACACTAGCCGGGCAAGACCAAGGTCGCGACGCTGCCGCCGGTCGGTGCCGTTTCGAGCGTGACGCTGCCTGCGTGCAGCGCAACGATCTCGCGCACGAAGGTCAGGCCCAGGCCCGTGCCCTTGCGTCCGCCCGGGCGGGGCAGGGAGAAGAAGCGTTCGAAGACCTTCTCGCGCGCATAGGCCGGAATGCCCGGGCCGCGGTCGGTGATGCGCAGCCGCGAGCCGCCCGGTGCGGATTGGAGATCGACCTGCACGCTCGATTCGGCCGGTGAAAACTCGATCGCGTTCTTCAGCAGGTTCGTGACGGCCTGACGCAGCAGAAACGCATCGCCGCGCGTGCTCAGGCCCGGGTTGTCGTGCAGTTCGATTGCGACTTCGCCCGCCAGCGCAACCGGGCGCAGGTCTTCGACGACCCCGGCCACCAGCGCGTTCAGATCGACCGGCTCGACCCGTTCCAGCGCGCCCCGGCTTTCGATCGCCGCGAGGTCCAGAAGCCGGTCGACGATGTCACCGAGCCTGCGGACCTGATCGCGGATGTTCGCCAGAAAGCGGCGCCGGTCGGCCTCGGACATGTCCTCGTCGAGCAGTTCGGCGGCACCCTGAATCGCGGCCAGCGGGCTTTTCAGCTCGTGGGTCAGGGCCTGCACGTAATGCTCGACATAGGCCTTGCCGTCGAGTGCCTTGCGCATGGACTCGATGGCGGCGCCGACCTGGCCGATCTCGTTGTTGCCCAGCGCGGGCAGGGCAGTGCGCTGACCGGCGCCGGTTGCGGCGGCATAGGTGTGCAGCCGGGCGAGCGGGCGGCTGACCCATAGATAGATGATCGCTGCGACCAGGATCGCCGTCGCCGCCGCGAACAGCCCGGCGAGCGCGAGTTCATCGACGGACTGATCCAGAAACCTTTCCGCGCTGCGGGTCGGCTTGCCCACGCTGACTGCGCCGACGATCACATCGCCGCTGGTGATCGGCGCGGCGACGTACATGGTCGAGCCGTCCGGGAACAGCGGGTCGCCGTCGGTCGTACGTGCACCGTATTCGCCGCGCAGGGTCAGGCGCACGTCGCGCCACTGCGAATAGTCCGCGCCGGTGTCGCGACCCGTGGAATCGAACAGCACGCGGCCGCCCGCATCGGTCACGTAGACGCGGATGTCGACTTCGGTCTTTTCCAGGGCATAGATGCGCGCGGCGAGCCGGCGCACCGCGAGCCGGTCGAACGCGCGCGTGAGCAGGGCGGTGTCCGGAGCGGCCTGTCCCTTCGGGTCGAGCAGGCCCTGTTCGACGATCATGACCGCGAGCAGGTTGGCCAGATCCACCAGCGGATCTTCCTGCGCCTGGAGGTAATTCGGCCGCAGTTCGTTCTGCATCCAGTGCACCAGACCGAACACACCGGCGGCCGTGACCAGCACGAAGACGACGAAGATGCGGGTGCGGATCTTCATGCCGGCTATGGCTCGTAGACGTAACCCAGCCCGCGCCTGGTGCGGATCGGGTCGGCCTTCGGCGCGACGGCGCGAATCTTCGCGCGCAGGGTCTTCACATGCGCGTCCACGGTGCGGTCGAACACGCTTTCCGGTTCGTCCCAGGCGAGCTGCATGAGCTGTTCGCGCGAGTACACCCGGCGCGGGCTGCGCAGCAGGATCGCAAACAGGCGGTATTCGTAGCGCGACAGATCCAGCTCGCGCCCGTCGCAACGGATGCGCTGCGCGGCCTCGTCGATCTCGAAGCGCGGTGCATCGCCGCTGCCGGCCGCCTGCGGGCGCCGCAGCCGCGCGCGCACGCGCGCAACCAGTTCGCGTGGACTGAACGGCTTGACGACGTAGTCGTCACCGCCGATCTCCAGGCCGACCACGCGGTCGATCTCCTGACCGCGCGCGCTCAGGAACACGATCGGCACGTCGGCCTGCGCGCGCACGCTGCGGCACAGGTCGAATCCGTTCATGTCCGGCAGACCGACATCGAGCACGATCAGCGCCGGGTCGAGCTCGCGCCAGGCATCGAGTCCGGCCTGGCCGGTCGCGGCCCAGTGCGTCGCAAAGCCCTCGGTCTCCAGCGCATAGACGAGCGTGTCGGCGATCGCCGGCTCGTCTTCGATCAGCAGGATCAGCGGTCTTTGGCTCATGAACTCAGCAGGGCCTCGTGAGCCGCCATGATCCCGCCCCGCGCTCCGGCTTCACAAGCCGTTCGTACTGCGTTCATTTGTGAAGCCGAAGCTCTGCGTCCATCACCCATGGTTCGTGGAGGTCAGGAAATGAACAGGTACGGGTCGCGCTGGATGCAGGTGGCGGCGCTGGTCGCCGTCGTGTCGGGGCTTTTCATCGGCCGGGCGAACGCGCTGACGCCGAACGCTGTGAAGAGCGGGGAACTACTGCTCGCAACGGACAATGCCGGCGAGTACCTGCCGGCTTTGCAGCAGGACTCGAACGTGGAGATACACGTCACCGGCCCGGTCGCGCGTACCCGGCTGCGCCAGCGGTTCACCAACCCGGCGGATGTCTGGGTCGAGGGCCTGTACGCGTTTCCGCTGCCCGAGAACGCCGCGGTCGACCGCCTGCGCATGATCATCGGCGATCGCATCGTCGAGGGCCAGATTCAGGAGAAGGCCGAGGCCCAGCGCATCTATCAGGCCGCGCGCGATGCCGGCCAGCGTGCCTCGCTGGTCGAGAGCCTGCGGCCGAACCTGTTCACGACACGGGTCGCGAACATCCCGCCGCGCGGCGAGATCGAGGTCGAGATCGAGTTCCAGCAGCTGCTGGCCTGGCGGGATGGCCGGTATTCCCTGCGGTTCCCGCTGGCCGTGACGCCGCGCTACTCGCCGCCGCCCGCCGACCCCGAGGCTTCGCTGCCCGCGCCGCTGCTGCCGGGTGGCGTGCAGATTGCCGACGAGACGGATGCGCAGTCCGGCTGGCTCTCGAACCCGGTCGAGCTCGCGGTTTTTCTGGATGCGGGGTTCGACCTCGCGCAGGTCCACAGCGATTCGCACCCGATCGAGGTGCGGCAGATCAGCGCCGCCGCCGTCGAGGTCCATCTGGCGGACGGCGTGGTCGCCTCCGATCGCGACTTCCAGCTCGACTGGTGGCCGGTGCCGGCGCAGGCGCCGCGCGCGACCTATTTCGTCGCGCCCGGGCCGGATGCCGACTACGGGCTGCTGCTGGTCGTGCCGCCGGACGAACGGTTCGACAGCGGCCCAGTGCAGCCGCGCGAGGTCGTGTTCGTCGTCGACACCTCCGGCTCGATGGGCGGCGAATCCATGCGCGCCGCGAAGGCCGCGCTGGACAGCGCGCTGGCGCGGCTCGGGCCTGCGGACACCTTTGACGTCGTGCGTTTTTCCTCCGATTCCGCCGCTCTGTTCCCGGCGCCGGTCGCCGCGGATGCCGGCAACAAGTCGCGTGCGCAGGACTATGTCGCGGGCTTCGAGGCCGACGGCGGCACGGACATGCGCCAGGCGCTGGAACTCGTCTTCGCCATGCCCGAAAAACCGGACCGCGCACGGGTGCGCCAGCTGGTGTTTATCACCGATGGGGCGGTCGACAACGAGGCCGCGCTGTTCGAGTTGATCCACGAGCACCTGGGCGATCGCCGGCTGTTCACGATTGGCATCGGTTCGGCGCCGAACGCCTATTTCATGACCGAGGCCGCTCGGTTTGGGCGCGGCAGTCACACCTACATCGCGAATCTGGACGAGCTGCATTCGCGCATGGACGAGCTGTTCGCGCGGCTCGAACGGCCGGCGCTCACGGACATTGCGCTGACACTGCCGGTCGCCGCCGATCTGGCGCCCGACCCGATTCCCGACCTCTACGCTGGGGAACCGATCGCCGTGATCATGCGCCTGGATGCGCCGGTCGATCGCGTGCGGCTGGACGGGCGCATCGGCGTGCGGCCGTGGGCGGCCGATCTGGATCTGCGCAACGCCGCCGAAGGCTCGGGGCTGGACGTGCTCTGGGCGCGCGAAAAGATCGACGGCTGGATGCGCGCGGCATCACGCGGCGAGGACCACGAGCGCGTGCGCGCCGAGGTCATCGCGCTGGCGCTGGAGCATCACCTGGTCAGCGCCTACACCAGCCTCGTCGCCGTGGATGTCACGCCGGTGCGGTCGCAGGATGCGCCGCTCAACGGTCAGGCCGTGCGGGCGACCGCGCCGATCGGCTTCGCGCAGGGGGCCACGCCGTCCGCGCTGTTGATGCTGATCGGATTTGCCCTGTCGCTCGCCGGACTTGGCGGGTTCGCCTCGCTGCGCCGGGTGCGCGCATGAGCCGCCGAGGCTGGATGGTCGCGGGTATGACCGTGCTGGTTCTGGGCGGCGTCGTCACGTTCGCGCAGGGCGCATGGATACAGGCCAAGGCCTGGCTCGCGCAGCACCTGCTCGAACAGGCCTGGGTGGACACCCGCAGCGACGGCGCAGCGCACAAGGCCTGGCCCTGGGCCGATCACTGGCCGGTGGCGCGTCTGCGGGTCGCGCGGGCCGGTGTCGACCTGATCGTGCTCTCGGGCGATGCCGGCAATTCGCTGGCGTTCGCCCCGGGACATGCGCCGCGCAGCGGTCTGCCCGGCGATGGGCGCACGGTGGTGCTCAGCGGCCATCGGGACACCCATTTCCGGTTCCTGCGTGAGCTCGCGCCCGGGATGCCGCTCAGCCTGGAATCAGCGCGCGGCGCGGTGGACTACCGGGTCCGCGAGCTGCGCATCGTCGACTCGCGCACGACCTCGATCGACGTCGATGCCCCGGGCGAGCGCCTGCTGCTGGTGACCTGCTATCCGTTCGACGCGCTGGTACCGGGTGGGCCACTGCGCTACGTGGTCGTCGCGGATCCCGAACCAGCGGAAATGCTGATGTGAGTCGAGCCGGAGCGAGCCCCGGTGCGCTAGCGCTGGATTGGACGCCTGCTGGGTACAATGTTTGGACGCACGCTGCCGTGGCGGCCCTGGCGGTGCCCAATCGCCTTCGCTGCGGATTCCCGGCGCGTGTCAATCATTCGCCGGTACTCGCGTGTGTAGAAGAATTCGCGATCACCAAACGCGGGTTGAAGCTGGTCGAGCCAGCTCGCTTGCGCGTCAAACCTTGCGAAAAACGGACGCTGAACCCAGGCTGGATTGCGTGCCTGAATGAAGCGCAGCACGAATACACGTTCGTCGTTGAGCACCGACACGCCCTGGACTTCGACCTTGCCGGGCCCGGCGCTCATGGACGGTCCGCGAGCGGTCCTGGCAAGCCCCGAGACCTGGCTGATGGCGTCACGGTAGATCGTCCACGCACGGGCGAGCGGGACCTCAAAATAGCGCCGCGCCCCGGTGTCCCGCTCCACAAACTGGTAGTAGGGGACCAATCCGAGCGCGACCTGTTCGCGCCACATGCGCGCCCAGGTGTCGGCGTGGTCGTTGATGTGGCGCAGCACCGGCGCCTGGGTTCGAATCTGAACGCCAGCCGAACGCAGACGGCGCACGGCTGCCTCGAACATGTGCGTGCGCATCTCCTGTGGATGGTTGATGTGCGCCATCAGCGCGATCTGGCGCCCGGACTCTGCGAGGCGCTCGAACAACATCAACAGCTCATCGGCATCGGGGTCCGTGACAAATCGCTGCGGCCAGAACGAAAGAGCCTTGGTCCCGATTCGAATCGACCGGATATGGTTGAACGCCGGGGCGGCCAGTCCGTCCAGGTAGTCTTCAATGCGGCGGGTGTTCATGACCATGGGATCACCGCCGGTCACGAGTACATCGCTGACTTCCTTGTGGCCCCGCAGGTAGTCGAGCAAACGGTCGGTGTCGTCGATCGCCATCTTGAGATCACGCTCGCCGACGAACTGCGCCCACCGGAAACAGAACGTGCAATAGCTGTGGCAGACCTGCCCGGCCTTCGGGAAGAACAGCACCGTCTCCCGGTACTTGTGCTGCAGGCCGTTGATGACCTCGCCGCCCGGGTCGAGCGGCCGGTTCAGATCCAGCTGGCCGGCCGGATGGGGGTTCAGCCGCTGGCGAATTTCGTGAACAGCGGTGGCGAGTTTCGCCTTGCCGGCGCGGCCACGCAGCAGCCCCGCGATACGGTCGAACTCCTTCGGCGCCAGCATCTCGCGCTGCGGAAAGGTCAGACGGAAGATCGGGTCGTCCGGGGCGCGGCCCCAGTCGATCAGCTGATCTACGACATATCCGTCCACGCGGAATGGCAGCACCTGCGAGACGACATCGACCGCTGCTCGCGTCGACTCGGACAGACGCGCAACCTGCGGAATCTCCCGCCAGTTACGGGGCGTATAGACCTTGTAGGTCGAGGTGCCGGCCCGGCGATGACCGGATTCGGGCGTGGCGCGATGTGCGCCGCTGGACTTGTACATGACGGTGGCTCCCCGTGGCGGTGGCCGAACGGCCCCAGATGCAGCCCACGGTGAGGGCCAACGAATTTTGCGGGACGCGCGATCAGATCGAGCAGCCCTTTATAACAGCTGCCCTGCGGGAGCGCGAATGCAGCCAGGCTGGCCGAACGGAGGGTGCCGGCCGGCCCCGGACCCACAGGAACGGCAGGGCGTTACGGAAATTTGCATCAAAACCGGTCGAATTTTTGACAGCGGAGCGCGCCTTTGGATAACGTTTGCTCTTTCGCCCGCACCCTCCCGCCGCCCGCCCCCATGCAGGATTTCCCGCGCATCAAACGGCTGCCGCCGTACGTGTTCAGCATCGTCACGGAACTCAAGCGCGCGGCCCGCGCGCGCGGCGAGGACGTGATCGACTTCGGCATGGGCAATCCGGACCAGCCGACGCCGCGGCACATCGTCGAGAAACTCGTCGAAGTGGCCCAGCGCGAGGATACGCACCGCTATTCCATGTCGCGGGGGATTCCGCGCCTGCGCCGGGCGATCTGCAAGTGGTACAAGACCCGTTTCGACGTGGACTTGGACCCGGAAACGCAGGCCATCGTGACCATCGGTTCGAAGGAGGGCCTCGCGCACCTCGCGCTCGCCACTGTCGAACCCGGCGATGCCGTGCTGGTGCCGAACCCGGCCTATCCGATCCATCCGTTCGGCTTCGTCATCGCCGGGGCGGACATCCGCCACGTGCCGTTCGAGACCGAGGAAGGCTTCATCGAGAACCTCCAGCGCGCGATCCACGATTCCTGGCCGCGCCCGAAGCTGCTGGTGCTGAACTTCCCGGCGAATCCGACCGCGCGCTGCGTGGAGCTGCCGTTTTTCGAGCGGGTTGTGGCGATCGCCCGCGAGTACGGCATCTGGATCGTGCAGGACATCGCCTATGCGGATCTGGTGTTCGACGGCTATGTCGCGCCGTCGATCCTGCAGGTGCCGGGCGCGATCGACGTCGCAGTGGAGTTCTTCTCGCTGTCGAAGAGCTACAACATGCCGGGCTGGCGCGTCGGCTTCATGGTCGGCAACGCCGAACTCGTCGCCGCGCTCGCGAAGATCAAGTCGTATCTGGACTACGGCATGTTTACGCCGATCCAGGTGGCGGCCATTGCCGCGCTGGAAGGCCCGCAGGACTGTGTCGCGGAAATCCGTGACATGTACCAGAGCCGGCGCGACGTTCTGTGCGGCGGCCTCAATGCCGCCGGCTGGGAGATCGAACCGCCGAAGGCGACGATGTTCGTCTGGGCGCCGATCCCGGAACCCTATCGCGCGATGGGTTCGATCGAGTTTTCCAAGCACCTGCTCGCGCAGGCCAAGGTCGCGGTGTCGCCCGGCGTCGGTTTCGGGGAGTATGGCGACGGGCATGTACGCTTCGCGCTGATCGAAAACGAGCACCGCACGCGCCAGGCCGTGCGCGGCATTCGCGACATGCTGCGTCGCGACGCCTCGGCCGGGGCGGACGTCGCCAGCGGTTGACCGGCCCGCTCCGGCACTCATTACACACGCTTTTTTCAGGGGGTTGTCTTGCAACCGATCAATGTCGGACTGCTCGGCTTGGGCACCGTCGGCGGCGGCACGGTCAATGTGCTGCATCGCAATGGCGCGGAAATCGCGCGGCGCGCGGGGCGCGAGATCCGCATCACCCATGCGGCCGCCAAGGCCTACGATCCGAGCCGGCTCGAAGGACTGGATGCCATCCAGATCACCGACGACGCATTCGCGGTCGTCGACAATCCCGATGTCGAGATCGTCGTCGAGCTGATTGGCGGTTATGAGCCCGCGCGCGAGCTCGTGCTGCGCGCGATTGAAAACGACAAGCATGTCGTCACCGCGAACAAGGCGCTGATCGCACTGCACGGCAACGAGATCTTTGCCGCCGCCGAGCGCAAGGGCGTTACGGTGGCGTTCGAGGCGGCCGTCGCCGGCGGCATCCCGATCATCAAGTCCATTCGCGAGGGGCTGGCCGCGAACCGCATTGAATGGCTCGCGGGCATCATCAACGGCACCGGCAATTTCATCCTGACCGAGATGCGCGACAAGGGCCGTGCGTTCGACGACGTGCTGGCCGAGGCGCAGCAGCTCGGCTACGCGGAGGCCGATCCGACCTTCGACGTCGAGGGCATCGATGCGGCGCACAAGCTCACAATCCTGGCCTCGATCGCCTTCGGCATCCCGCTGCAGCTCGAACGCGTGTACACCGAGGGGATCACGAAGATCACCCCGGCGGATGTGCACTACGCCGGCGAACTCGGCTATCGCATCAAGCATCTGGGCATCGCGCGCCGACGTCCGCACGGCATCGAACTGCGCGTGCATCCGACGCTGATCCCGGAGCGGCGACTGATTGCGAACGTCGACGGCGTCATGAACGCCGTGCTGGTCACCGGGGATGCGGTTGGACCCACCCTCTATTACGGCGCCGGCGCCGGATCGCTGCCGACCGCTTCGGCCGTGGTTGCGGACCTGGTCGATGTCGTGCGCGCGCTGACGACCGACCCCGACAACCGCGTGCCGCACCTGGCGTTCCAGCCCTCGGCGATCGAGAACATCCCGCTGCTCGACATCGCGGATGCACAGACTGGCTACTACCTGCGCATCAATGCCGAGGACCAGCCCGGCGTGCTGGCCGCGATCACGCACATCCTCGGCGAGGCGGGCATCTCAATCGAGGCCGTGATCCAGAAGGAGGCCGACGAAGATGCCCGCTACGTGCCGCTGATCCTTCTCACGCATCCGGTGCGCGAGGGGCAGATGAACGCGGCGCTGTCTGAAATCGAGGCCCTGCACAGTGTCGCCGGTCCGGTGACGCGGTTGCGGGTCGAACAACTCGCGCGCTGAAGCGGGCGACCCTGCGAGGAGATCAACGCATGTCCGCCGAACGACCCCATGGTGGCCTGATCCGGCGCTGGCACGAACGCCTGCCGGTGTCGGCCAGCACACGCGAAATCGAACTGGGCGAGGGCGGCACGCCGCTGATCCAGTTGCACAACATCCCGGCGGCGCTGGGTCTGGATATCGAGCTGCATGTGAAGTTCGAAGGCCTGAATCCGACCGGCTCGTTCAAGGATCGCGGCATGACCATGGCCGTGACGCGGGCGGTGGAAGAAGGCTCGCGCGCGATCATCTGCGCGTCGACCGGCAACACCTCGGCCGCGGCCGCGGCCTATGCGGCGCGTGCGGGCATCACGGCCTTCGTGCTGATCCCGGACGGCAAGATCGCCCAGGGCAAACTCGCGCAGGCCATGATGCACGGCGCGGTCGTGATCCAGATTCGCGGCAACTTCGATGCCGGCATGGCACTGGTCAAGCAGGTCGCCGAGACCGCGCCCGTGACCATCGTCAACTCGATCAATCCATACCGTCTGCAAGGGCAGAAGACCGCCGCGTTCGAGATCGTCGATGCGCTGGGCCGGGTGCCGGACTTCCACTGTCTGCCGGTCGGCAACGCCGGCAACATCACTGCGCACTGGATCGGCTACAGCGAACTCGCGCGCGGCGAGCATGCGGTCGTGACGCGCGCCTGTGCGTTCTGCAACGGCGACTGTCATTTCCGCTGCAAGCCGGAGACCGATCGGCGCCCGCGCATGGTCGGTTATCAGGCCGCGGGCGCGGCGCCGTTCATGCGCGGCGCGATGGTCGATCATCCGGAGACCGTCGCGACCGCGATCCGCATCGGCCACCCGCAGTCCTGGGATCAGGCCTGGATCGTGCGCGAGGAATCCGACGGCTGGTTCGACGAGTGCACGGACGAGGAAATCCTCGCCGCCCAGAAACTGCTCGCCGAGCGTGAGGGCGTGTTCTGTGAACCGGCCTCGGCGACCTCGGTCGCGGGGGCGCTGCGCGATGCCGCAGCGGGCAAGATTCCGGCCGGCAGCACGGTCGTTTGCACACTGACGGGCCACGGTCTGAAGGACCCGGACACGGCGATCAAGCAGAGCACCGCGCAGGTCCTGACCATCCCCGCGGACCTGAATGCAGTGCGCGAAACGATTCTGAAGAATCTCTCCTAATCGACTGATCTGTAAGAAATAGCCACCTCGTGCTCAAGCTGGTTCTAGGTGGCGCACTGACGCTGCCGCAGACCGGGGCCGAGGTGCCACGATTGCCCGCGCTCGAACGTCTGCTGCACGGGGCGGTCGTGCGTGACGGCGGCGGGGCGGACACCGCCGCGGCGCTGCTCGCGGCCGCCGGAGTCGACTGGCCGGCCGGCTGTCGCGGGCCGACGGCCGCGCTGTACGCGGTTTCGGTGTCCGATGGCGGATTGCCCGCGGACGCCGGACCCCACTGGCTTTGTGCCACGCCTGTGCACCTGCGTCCGGATACCGACCGCCTGGTCCTGTTTCCGCCCGAGTCGCTGGTCTGGAACGCCGCCGAACTCGCTGCCCTGCGTACGCGGCTGGCAACCCATCTCGCCGACGACGGGCTTTCGCTTCACGACAGTCCGCGCGCCGGCACCTGGCTGATCGGCAGTGCGCGGCCGATTGCGATCACCACGCACCCGCTGGTTTCCGTCGCCGGTCGCAACATCGGCCCGCAGCTGCCGGGCGGACCCGATGCCGTCGCTGCCACGCGGCTCATGACCGAGGCGCAGATGCTGTTTCATTCGGACCCGGTCAACACCGCCCGACTGGCCGCGCGCCGGCCGGCCCTGAACGGCCTGTGGCTGTGGGGCGAGGGGGCGTTGCCGGCCGGGCCCCCGGCGTCCGCAATCCGACTGGTCGGTGACGATCCGCTGCTGCGTGGCCTGGCCGGTCGGGCCGCGCCGGCGGTGCAGCCCTCGCGGGTCGAGGTCCTGCGGTTCGATTCGCGGGTCGAACAGGCCCTGCTTTCGTTCGATGCGCAGCGCTGGCTGGACGCGCTGGCCCAACTCGATGCCGAACTGCCGCACTGGCTCGATGAACACGCCGGGGCCGCGCGCGACGGCATCGAACTGTCGGCCGGCGACGGCCGGGTGTTTCGGTGCCGTGCCGCGCGTGGCCTGGCGCGCTGGCGCCGGCCGCGGCCGTTCGCGGACTACCTGCGGACGAACTGATGCGTCTGGTCCGTCGCCCGCTGCACCATGATCCGGACGCGTTGCCGGGAGGCCTGCATCCGGTGTTGCGGCGCGTGTACGCGGCGCGGCGCGTCCCGGATGCCGGGGCACTGGACTATTCGCTCGCCAGGCTCCCGCATCCCGAACGCTTCACGGGGCTTGCCGAGGCCGCGGAAGTCGTCGCGGACGCCGTCCGCGCCGGGCGGCGGATCGTCGTCTGCGGGGATTTCGACGCCGACGGCGCAACGGGCTGCGCGGTCGCGGTGCTCGGTCTGCGCGCCTGCGGCGCGACCGGGGTGTCCTATCTGGTGCCGGACCGCTTCCGGCTCGGCTACGGTCTGACGCCGGCACTCGTGGACGCCGCGCGCGGGCAGGGCGCCGAGCTGCTGATCACGGTCGACAATGGGATCGCCGCGCTGGAAGGCGTGGACGCCGCCAATGCGGCCGGGCTCGAGGTGGTGATCACGGATCATCACCTGCCGGGACCGGAACTGCCGGCGGCGCGCGCGATCGTGAACCCGCAGCTTTGCGACGCCGACTTCCCGGCTCGCAGCCTGGCCGGGGTCGGGGTGCTGTTCTATCTGCTGCTCGGCGTGCGTGCGGCGCTGCGGGCGAGCGGCTGGTTCGGCGCGGCGGTGTCCGAGCCGAATCTCGCCGAACTGCTCGACCTCGTGGCGCTGGGCACGATTGCCGATGTCGTGCCCCTGGACCATGCCAACCGCATCCTGGTCGCCAATGGCCTCGGGCGCATCCGCGCCGGGCGTGCCCGACCGGGCCTCGCTGCGTTGCTCAAGCAGGGTGGGCGGTCGCATGTCCGGGCGCGAACGAGCGATCTCGCCTTCGCCGCGGCGCCGCGGCTGAACGCCGCCGGTCGGCTCGATGACATGACGCTCGGCGTGGAATGTCTGCTTGCCGGCGATGCCGGCCGGGCGCAGGAATTCGCCCTGCGCCTGGAGCAGCTGAATCTGGAGCGCCGTGCTGTGGAGGCGCAGATGGCCGAGCAGGCGGCCGGCGATCTCGAGGCGCTGGTCGCAGAGCGGCAGGGTGCGCTGCCGGCGGCCGTCTGCCTGACCGGAACGGACTGGCATGCCGGCGTCGTCGGCATCGTCGCCGGACGCATCAAGGACCGCGTCCATCGCCCGGTCGTGGCGTTCGCGCCGGATGGCACGGACGCCCTGAAGGGTTCCGCGCGCTCGGTGGCGGGAGTGCATGTGCGCGAGGTGCTGGCGGCGGTGGATGCCGCCCACCCCGGGCTGATCGAACGCTTTGGCGGGCACGCCGCCGCGGCCGGCCTGACCATCGCCGCCGATCGTTATGCCGAGTTTCGCGATGCGTTTGTCGGCGCCGTCGAAAGGCTAGGCGAGGACGCCCTGAGCGGCGGTGAACTGGCCAGCGACGGGCCGCTCGCGGCCGGTGAGATTGGGCACGCACTGGCGCGTGCGCTGGCCGACGGCGGACCCTGGGGGCCGGGCTTCGAGGAGCCGGTGTTCGATAACCGCTTCGAGGTGCTCGGCGCTCGGGTCGTCGGCGATGCGCACCTGAAGCTCGATCTCCGGCATCCGGACGGTGGGGGTCGCATCGACGCGATCGCCTTCAATCAGGCGCAGCTGGCCGATGGCTCGCGTCAGGTCCATCTCGCCTACCGTCTCGACCTCAACACCTTCCGCGGGGTGACGGCGCCACAACTCGTGGTTGAAGCCCTCGATCCGGTTGCGTGAGCGGCGCGTCTGGAGCGGAATCTTCGCGCCATCTAGCAGAAAATCACGCCAGGTTCCGCGTCAAGAGTGGAAAATTTTTTAATGGTTTCCTTTGGTGTATCAGCGGAAACCGGGCCAGCGACGCGCCATCCGGGTTTAACTTGGATCAATATTTTCCATTTAAAACATCGGCTTAGCGGGATTTCTCCGCTCCGGTGCAGGCCCGTTTCGCGCTCGCGATGCGGTTGAACACGCTTGGTGGCACGGCTGGTCAAAGTGAGCCCGATTTGCCACACTTGCGGGAATTGTGTGCCCAGTCCGGGGCGCGGCGGCTACAGGTGTCAACCCGTGGTCGCCGTCACGCAATCGCACGCGCGGCCGGCCGGAAGGGGTTCCGGCACGTGTGGGTCCCCGGAGGACCGAGTGCCGGCAAAAAGCAATCACAAGCCATGATGGAGGAGACAACATGACCCTCGATAAGACAGCCGCCGAATACTGGCGGCGCAACCTCAGGATGCTGACCTGGATCCTCATTGTGTGGGCCCTGGTCTCGTATGTGTTCGGCATCCTTCTGGTCGACCAGCTCAACACCATTCGCCTGGGCGGCTACAAGCTCGGCTTCTGGTTTGCGCAGCAGGGATCGATCTATACCTTCGTGATCCTGATCTTTTTCTACGCCTCGCGTATGAACAAGCTCGATCGCGAGTTTGACGTCCACGAAGACTGATCACCAGAACCGAGGTAAAGAACTATGGATCTCCAAACAATGACTTATATCGTTGTAGGCGCGACCTTCGCGCTCTACATCGGTATTGCAATCTGGGCGCGAGCCGCCTCGACCGGTGAGTTCTACGTCGCCGGCAAGGGCGTGCATCCGGTCGCCAACGGCATGGCGACGGCGGCGGACTGGATGTCGGCCGCGTCGTTCATCTCCATGGCCGGCCTGATCGCGTTCAAGGGGTATGACGCCTCCGTCTATCTGATGGGCTGGACCGGTGGCTACGTGCTGCTGGCCATGCTGCTGGCCCCCTACCTGCGCAAGTTCGGCAAGTTCACGGTGCCCGAGTTCATCGGCGACCGCTACTACTCGCAGACCGCGCGCATCGTCGCCGTGCTGTGTCTGATCGTCGCCTCGATCACCTACGTAATCGGGCAGATGAAGGGTGTCGGCGTGGCGTTCTCGCGCTTCCTCGAGGTGGACTTCGAGATTGGCGTCTACGTGGGCATGAGCATCGTGTTCATCTACGCCGTGTTGGGCGGCATGAAGGGCATCACCTACACGCAGATCGCCCAGTACATCGTGCTGATCTTCGCCTACACGATCCCGGCAATCTTCATCTCGCTGAACCTGACCGGCAATCCGCTGCCGCAGCTCGGTCTGGGCAGCACCATGAACGACGGCTCCGGAACCATGCTGCTGGACAAGCTCGACATGGTCGTGACGGAACTCGGGTTCAGTGCCTACACGGTCCAGAAGGATTCCACGCTGAACATGATCCTGCTGACCCTGTCGCTGATGATCGGCACCGCGGGTCTGCCGCACGTCATCATCCGGTTCTTCACCGTGCCGCGCGTCAAGGACGCACGTTCTTCGGCCGGCTGGGCGCTGGTGTTCATTGCGATCCTTTACACCACGGCTCCGGCGGTCGGTGCGATGGCCCGCCTGAACCTGATGAACACGATCCAGACGGGTCCGGTCGGCTCGCCGGCGGGCAATGTCGAGATCGCCAAGCTGCCGGCGTGGATGAACAACTGGGCGAAGACCGGTCTGCTGGGCTGGGAAGACAAGAACGGCGATGGCCGCATCCAGTACTACGATAAGGGCATCGACGACAAGGCCGCCGGCTTCGGCTGGAAGGGCAACGAGATGACCAAGGTCGACCGCGACATCATGGTGCTCGCCAACCCCGAAATCGCCAAGTTGCCGAACTGGGTCATCGCGCTCGTCGCGGCCGGTGGCCTTGCGGCCGCACTGTCGACCGCCGCCGGGCTGTTGCTCGCCATATCCTCGTCCATCTCCCATGACCTGCTGAAGGGCGTGTTCGTCAAGGACATCTCCGAGAAGGCGGAACTCATGGCCGGACGCATCGCGATGGCAGGCGCAATCCTGGTCGCAGGCTATCTGGGCATCAACCCGCCAGGGTTCGCGGCACAGGTGGTGGCACTGGCATTCGGTCTGGCCGCTTCGTCGATATTCCCGGCACTGATGATGGGCATCTTCGACAAGCGTGCGAACCGCTCCGGAGCGATCCTCGGCATGCTCGCGGGCCTGCTCTCGACCCTGGTCTACATCTTCTGGTTCAAGGGCTGGTTCTTCGTGAAGGGTACGGAGATGGCCGCGAATACCCCGGACAACTGGTTCCTGGGCATTTCGCCGGAGTCGTTCGGCGCCGTCGGCGCGCTGATCAACTTCGTGGTCGCCTTCGTGGTCTCGCGTGCCACGGCTGCCCCGCCGGATCACATCCAGCATCTGGTGGAAGACATCCGCGTACCGAAGGGTGCCTCCGGCGCGATGTCCCACTAGGAAGAGTTCCTGGCGCAACTTTAAAGCCCCGCTTCGGCGGGGCTTTTTTTGCTCAGATACACCACCCCTCAGACGTGCGATATCGGCACTCCATGAGGGGTTCGCTCGGTTGTCGTGGATTCACAAACCCGATTGCGGGTCATGATGGCTTGAGCCCGGCAGCGCTGGACGGACGGGGCCTGAGCGGGCAGAGCCTGAAGGTTCCACATGGCTCACGGTCGTTCGGTGATCAGTGCCGCGATATTTCCCAGGTCCGTTGACGTGGGAACACAGGCCGCCACGACACTGCGAACTTTCTGTGGGCGATTTCTACGGCGCCCTTTGGCTTCCGGGTCGCAAGAAAGGCTTCCAGATTGGCGATTTGCGCACCCTTCAAAAAGATCGAGTACCCGTCGCGCAGTCTGATCGTCTGCGGGGAATCCAGCCCGGGCCAGTTTGGCGGCCATCGAATGGACGTGTCCGGTGCATGGTCGTAGGGCCAGACGATGACCTCAATGTAGTCGGGCACCCAGTCTGATTCGTCATCAAAACGCAGGCCCTGCAGGTATTCATGCAGGGCGAGCAGAACTTCGGGTGGCTCGGCGGGATGTGGGCCCCTGAACAACGGGCTCACGGCCCGTCGGGGCGCATGGCCGGCGACGAGTCCCTCCACGGTGGAGATCAGCGGTTGCCCGTCCAGATCCAGATAAAAACGTGTTTTCGGTGCGTCGGAGATAGATGGCGCGAGGTTGTAGTGCCGTCGGACAACAGAAAAGTCCCCGAGCGAACGAATCGCCCCGAGGATCTGACCGAGCCGTTCCGGCGGCAGCCTGGACTGGCGAAAATTGCTTTCGTCGCCGTTGCGCACGTCCTGGCGAATGACCGTGCCGTCTTCGTAGATGGCCAGGCGTGGGCTGTCCGCCCCGATGACCGACGCCCAGGGGCTGGTCTGAATCCACACGATCACGGGCTTTGGCCCGGCGTATGGATCGGACGTGTCTTCTGCTTCGGCGCTCAGCATGCCCGACATCAGAATCAGCGCAAACCATCCACGGATCGACGGTTTCATGGTGGGGTTCGATGCGCGGATGCGGTCAACTCAATAGCGCACCCGGGCGAGGTAGGTCTGCTGCGCCGCGCGCAGCGCCTCGCCAAGGGTCGTGATGCCCTGATCGCGCAGCAGCCGCAACAGATGCACGAATACATGCGCCGTGACGATGGCGTCACCCAGCGCGGTGTGGCGTCCGACGATGGGAATCTCGAAGCGCTTGGCGATGCTTTCGAGATCGTGCCGCCCGGGCTGCGGGTAGACGACCGCGGACAGCAGCAGGGTGTCCAGTACCGGATGATCGAAGTGCACGCGCGCGCGTGATTCGCTGCGCGCGAGCATGCTCATGTCGAACGCGGCGTTGTGCGCGACGAGGACGGTGTCTTCGCAGAACCGGTGAAAGGCCGGCAGAACCTCACCGATGCGCGGCCGGCCAGCGACCATTTCATCGCTGATGCCGTGTATGGACAGCGACTCGCGCGGAATGCTGCGGCCGGGATCGACCAGGTGTTCAAACACTTCGCTTTGCAGCACGCGACCATTGACGATGCGCAGCGCGCCGATCGAGATGATCTCGTCGCGGTCGGTATCGAGCCCGGTGGTTTCCGTATCGAACACCGTGAAACTCAGTGACTCGAGCGGACGGTTCTCCAGTTCGCGATGTTCGCCGAGGTGGCCAAACAGATCGAAGTCATAGAATTCCGGCCGGCTTTCGATGCTGCTTTCCGTTTCCGGCGGCAGGCTGCGCGGCGCGCTGGTCGGACGCAGCAATATACGTACGCCGGCCTCGCCGGACGGCTCATCGGCCACGGCCCACAGTTCGCCGCCGTGGCGTTCGACGACATCGCGCACCGTGGTCGACTGACTGGCACCTTCGATCGCGATCGGGGCCGATTCCCACTGAGTGAGCTGTTCCGCGCGTGGCTTTTCGCCGGCCCAGAGCAGGTCCAGATGCACGAACTCGCCCTCGGCGGTAGCCCGCAGACGTGGCGGGGCGGCGGCCTTGGCAGGCGGGTCCGAGGTTTCGATCATGCTCAACAGAGCAAGGCTCAGGGCATAGCTGTCGGCGGTGAGCCAGAGTTCCGGGTCGGCCTCGTCCACGCGTACATCCGCGACACCCTCGCGTTTGAGTGTCTGTGCGAGCAGGTTCAGCAGGTCGGCCGCGCGCATCTCTTCGAGCGGCCACTGGGTACGGATGGAGTCGGCGTACTCGCGCAGCATGCCGTCGATGCGGTCGCCGAGTCCACGTGCCTCCTCGCCGATCACCTCGGTGAAACGCTGTCGCTGTGCGCCGGACATGTCCGGAAACTCGATGAGGTTCTCGACCGCTGCACGGATGCTGCCGAGCCCCGAGCGGCTCGTCTCGGTGAGGCTGTGCAGAAGATGCAGACGCCGCTGGCTCTGGCGCACGCTGGCGCTGACGTCCTCGAGCAGCAGCACGAGCCCGGCCAGTTCCGCCTGTTCGCCGCGCAGGACTGGCGCACAGCGGGTGCGGAACAGCCGGCCGTCGTCGAGGGGAACGGTCATGGTGATGGCCTGCGGGAGTGCGTCGCTGCCGGCCTCGCGATTGACCAGGCATTCGCGCAGCCGAATCATCGCGTGGATGGTCGTCTCGCGCGGGATCAGCCCGAACACCGAGCGGCCCAGTCCGATCAGGCCGCCGAGGCCGGCGTCGGTTTCCGTAGCAAACAGCGCGCGGGCGCGCTGGTTGTAGAGCAGGATGCGACCCTCGAGGTTGCAGACGATGACCGCCTGGTCGAGTTCGGACATCAGCGCCGCGAGGCGGTTGCGCTCCTGCTCCAGCGAGGCGGTCGCATCCGCGACCCGCTGCTGGGTCGCCGTCTGCTGCGCGCGGTACTGTGCGGAAAGGTCGTCGATGCTGGCGGCCAGCGCGCGTATCGGTCGGCCGCCGTCGATCTCCAGCCGCTGATACTGGTTGGCCCGAACCATGAGCGCCAGATCGTCGGCCATGCGCGCGAGCGTCAGCGGGTAGCGTCGATAGAACCGTACGCAGAGCCCGCCGGCCGCGGCGAGCAGGGCGATGCCGCCGAGCAGCACCGGGCCGCGATGCGCGCTGCGCCATTCACGGATCGCGCCGAGTTGTTCCGGAGTCATGGTCTGGCGGATCGCAAACCACAGCCCTGCCAGAACGATGCCGGCGCCCAGCGCGCCGAGCGCGAACCAGACCGCCTGACGTGCGACCAGCCCGAGCGGACTAGGCGTCGCCCGCTGCATCGACAGCGCCACCGAGCAGTTCCTGCACCTGCGCGAGCAGGGCCTTGGTTCCAAACGGTTTGGTCACATAGGCATCGGCACCCACGGCGAGTCCCTTGGCGACTTCGGTTTCGCGACCCTTGGCCGTGAGCATCAGGATGCGCGTGTCGGCGAAACCGGGATCCTCGCGCAGGGCCTGGCAGACTTCGTAGCCGTTTTTGCGCGGCATCATGACGTCGAGCATGATGAGCTGCGGGTGCAGTTGCTGTGCCTTTTCCAGTGCCTCGGCGCCGTCGCGCGCAAGCGCGACGTCGAAGCCGGCCTGTTGCAGCAGGAACTCCAGCGACAGCAGGATGTTCGGTTCGTCGTCGGCGATCAGCACCCTGGTGGACATGGGCGTCTCGTTCTCGTTATCGGACCGTTGCTGCGTCCGTCGTCGTTGACGGGGACTTCAACGGTAGACTAACACGGAATCGCGCACCGCCCGCCGGTGCATCCTGCACCTCGATGCGCCCGCCATAGTGCTCGACGATCTGCCGGCTGATCGGTAGGCCGAGCCCGGTTCCGGTCGGTTTGTCGGTGAGCGTGGACCCGCCCTGGCGGAACTTCTCGAAGATCAGATCGCGTTCGGCTTCCGGCACGCCGGGGCCGTTGTCCGTGACATCGATGTAGAGGAACGCGCCGTTGTCGTGCACGCGCAGTTCCACGCAACCGCCTTCCTTCGGACAGAACTTGGCGGCGTTTGAAAGCAGATTCACGATCACCTGCATGAGACGGTCGCGATCGACCAGCACGCGGAAGGCAGTGTCGAATCGCGCCAAGAGCTGCACGCGGCGCGACTCGAACAGCTGACTCGTTGCCGCCGCCGCGGCCTCGACAATGGTCTGGGGCGTCTGCCACTCGTCGTGCCACTCGGCGCCGGCGGACTCGAGCTTGGCGAGATCGAGCACGTCGTTGATGAGCCGCGTCAGGCGTTCGGTCTCGGCGACGACGATGTCCAGGTAGCGATGGCGCTGGATCGGGTCGAGCTTCGGATTGTCGCGCAGGATTTCCGAGAACGCGCGGATCGAGGTCAGCGGCGTGCGCAGCTCATGGCTTACGGTCGAGACGAACTCGTCTTTCATGCGATCGAGTTCGGTGAGTCGTTCGTTGGCCGCGCGCAGTTCCGCGGTCGCGGCCTCTAGTTCGCGCGATTTGGCCTCGAGCTGGCGACTGTAGACGATGACCTGCGAGGCCTCGTCGAGGATCTCCATGACCTCGTCCATGCTCAGGATCTCTTCCTTGACGACCGAGGCGATCATCACCCGCGCGGATGCGCCGCCGATCGCGCCGGCCAGCAGGCGCTCGGCGAACTGGACCAGCGAGGGGTCGATGCTGCGCCCGTCGGTGCGCAGGCCATGGCGTTTGGCGAACGCCGCCAGCGCCTCGCTCGCGCGCGTCGGACCGATGAACCGGCCGAGCACCGATTGCAGGTCGCGCAGCGATGCGCTGCCGCGCCACAGGCGCGCCGGCAGGCTGTCCTCGGCGCGTTGCAGGATGTCGACGAACAGCGCCGCCTGCGTGGACTCGGCGATGCTGCGCTGACTGAACAGCGAAACCCACACCAGCGCGCCGATGTTGCCGAGCAGCGACCAGAACAGGCCATGGGTGATGCTGCCCATGCCTTCGAGCCCGAACAGCGCCGCGGGTTTCAGCGCGGCGATGCCGAACAGTCCGTGCTCGATGAAGTCCTTGCCGATCACGCCGGCATTGGCGATCGCCGGCAACAGCAGCGTGAAGATCCACAGCCCGAAGCCGGTGCACAGGCCCGCGATCGCGCCACGCCGGGTCGCGCCGCGCCAGTACATCGCCGCCAGCATGGCGGGTGCGAACTGTGCGATCGCGGCGAAAGAAAGCAGGCCGATGGAGACCAGGGTTGGCGCTTCGCCGGCGGCCCGGAAGTAGAGATAACCGAGCAGCAGCACGGCGATGATTGCGCCGCGACGGATGGCCAGCAGCAGGCCGGAGAGATTCGCGCGCTGCGCGAGACCGAGCCGGCGGATGCGAAACAGGATCGGCATCAGCAGGTCGTTCGAGACCATGGTGCTCAGCGCGATGGTCTCGACGATGACCATGCCGGTCGCGGCCGACAGCCCGCCGATGAACGCCAGCAGCGCGAGCATCGGACGCTGTTCGGCCATCGGCAGGCTGAGCACGAAGGTGTCGGCGACCTGTGAGCCGCTGCCGAAGTGCAGCACGCCGCCGAACGCGATCGGCAGTACGAACAGGTTGATTGCCAGCAGGTACAGCGGAAACATCCACAGCGCGCGGTCGACATGGCGTTCGTCGACGTTCTCGACCACGGCGACCTGGAACTGGCGCGGCAGGAACAGGAACGCCAGCGCGGCAAGCACGGTCAGCGCGAACCACGACTCGTAGCCGCCGCTCGCGCGGATTTCGAACAGCCGGCTCAGCTCCGGGTGCGCCGCGGCGCGCTCGAACAGATCGCCGGGCCCGTCGTAGAGCCAGAAGGTCACGAACAGTCCGACCGCAAGGAACGCCATGAGCTTGACGACCGACTCGAACGCGATCGCCGCGACCATGCCTTCATGACGCTCGGTGGCGTCGAGGTGGCGGGTGCCGAACACGATCGTGAACGCCGCCATGGCCATGGCGATGTAGAACGCCGAGTCGCGCCACAGCGGCGCGGTGCCGCCTTCCAGCGACACCTCCGGATATTGCAGCAGCAGTGCGGAGGTGGTGGAAACAGCCTTCAGTTGCAGGCCGATATACGGTGCGATGCCGATGATCGCGATCACGGTGACCAGGCCGCCGAGCAACTGGCTGTTGCCGTAGCGGGTGGCGACGAAGTCCGCGATCGAGGTGATGCGGTGCGCACGGCTGATGCGGATCATCTTGCGCAGCACGAACGGCCACAGCAGGACGACCAGCGTTGGTCCGAAATAGATCGGCAGAAAGCCCACGCCGGACGCTGCCGCGCGTCCGACGCTGCCGTAGAACGTCCACGAGGTGCAGTAGACGGCGAGCGACAGCGCGTAGATCGTCGGGTTCGAGATGAGGCTGCGGCCCTGGTCCGCGCGCCGGTCGCCCCACCAGGCGAGCGCGAACAGCACGCCCAGGTACGCGACGGAACTGACGATGACCAGACCGGGTTCGAGCATGTCGTGAATGTCCGGATCAGCGCGAACGCTCGGTCAGCCAGGCCACGATGACGATCAGCACGGCCCAGACGACGTAGAGATACAGGTACAGCGGGGGGATGCCGGCGACGCTGCCCGGGTGGTCGAAGATCTTCAAGACCGGGTAGTTCAGCGCGATCAGGGCGCCGAAGAACAGGGCCACCAGCCAGTTTGCCCAGCGCGCGTAGCGCAGCATCGCGAGCCTTCACGTTGCCGACGGATTTCGTCAATCGAGGCTAGTGGGTACCCGGGAAACCGTCAAGGCCAGTGAAACTCTGAATGAGATCAAAGGCGGTCGCCGGCACAAGGGAGTGTCGCTGCGCTGACGATCCGGGATGGGTTGATCAGGGCTGTCTCGGCCGCAGGCTGAACCGTCGCCGGTTTTGCGTCAAACTAGCTCCAACTGCCATCACTGACCGCGAGCGATGTCGTGAGTGATCCAAACGAGCCACTGGCCGCGCGCCGGACGTTTCTGGAGTCCCATCGTCCGTTTGCGCTGTTGAACGACGGCGAGCGGCAGGCGCTGGCCGCGCGACTCGGCGAGCTGGAACTGCCGGGCGGCGCAGGTTTCCCGCCCAGGGATGACGGCGCCACGGTGTATGTGCTTGCCGCGGGCAACGTCGAATTTCGCGATGGCGACCGGGTTGTCGAGCGTCTCGAACCCGGCGATGTGTACACCGCGCGCTGCCAGCTCATCGATGCCGGCAGCACGGTGGGCAGCGTCGGCGAGGCGGCGCGCTTCTACACGCTGGGTTGCGACGCGCTGCGTGCGCTCTGCCAGCGCTCGCGCGAGTTCGCCATGCATTTCAACGTGGCGGCGCGGGCGCGGCTCAGGGCCGCCGTGGTGCGGGCCGGTGGCGGTTCGGACGTCGATGTCTCGACCCTGAACACCGCGGTCGGTGATGTCGTCCAGCGCGAGCCGGTCACCATAGAACCGTCAGCAAGCATTGAGGCCGCCGCGCGGCGCATGACCGAGAATGGCGTGTCCGCGCTGCTCGTCGTCGAAGGCGAGCGCCTGGCCGGCTTGGTCACCGATCGCGACATGCGGGCTCGCTGTGTCTCGGTTGGTCTGCCGACCTCACGTCCGGTCGGCGAGATCATGACCGTGTCGCTGCAAACCATCGCTCGCGATGCGTCGCTTGCCGAGGCGCTGACGCGCATGACCGAACACAAGTTGCACCACCTGCCAGTCATGGATGGCGGTCGGCTCGTTGGCATGATCACCTCGACCGACCTGGCCCGACACCACAGTGCACGCAGCGGCTATCTCGTGCAGGCCGTGCGCCGGGCGAACAATGTCGACGAACTGGTCGCGGCCAGCCGGCGCCTGCCGGAACTCCAGCTGCGGCTGGCGGATTCCGGCGCCACGGCGGCGCACATCGGCGAGGCCGTATCGGCGGTCACCGATGCCCTGACGATCCGCCTGATCGAACTCGCCGAGGCGGACCTCGGTCCGGCGCCGGTGCCGTTTCTGTGGGCCGCGGGCGGCTCGCAGGCGCGGCGCGAGCAGTCCTCGCACTCGGACCAGGACAATGCCCTGATCCTGTCCGATGATTTTCGCCCCGAGCACGACGCCTACTTCGCGGAACTCGCCCGGCGGGTCAGCGACGGGCTGGACGCCGCCGGCTTCATCTATTGTCCGGGCGACGCGATGGCGACCAATCCCGAGTGGCGCCAGCCGCTGGCGACCTGGCGGAGGTACTTCAACAAGTGGATCGACAGTCCGCAGCCGAAGGCCCTGATGCTGTCGTCGATCTTTTTCGATCTGCGCGCCGTGCATGGCGAGCGCAGCCTGCTCGAGACGCTGCAGGCGCATGTCGCGGAGAAATCCCGCGGCAACGGCATCTTTCTGGCGTTCATGGCCGCAAATGCACTCACGCACCGGCCGCCGCTCGGGATATTCCGCCAGTTCGTGCTCGTGCATGACGGCAAGCATGACGACACGCTGGACATCAAGCACCGCGGCATTGCGCCGATCACCGATCTGGCGCGGGTCTACGCGCTGGCGGCGGGCCTCACGGCGGTGAACACCACCGCGCGCATCCGCGCGGCGGGGCAGACCGACGCCCTGTCGCGCAGCGGTGCCGAAAGTCTGGAAGACGCGCTGGAGTTCATCGCGACCCTGCGCATCCGGCACCAGGCCGCGCAGATCCGCGCCGGCCGCAAGGCCGATAACTACCTGGTCCCCGAGACACTTTCGAGTTTCGAGCGCGAACACCTCAAGGACGCCTTCAAACTGATCAAGTCTCTGCAGGAGACGATCGCCGGCCGATATCAGACCGGGCGAATTGCCTGAAGCACGGGGTGGGCCGCGCCTGGCCCGGTTGGACTGAAAACCCGCGCCGGCCGCCCTATAATCCGGATTCCCCCGGTGAGTGGCCGGGGCCGGCCGACGACCCCGCAGAGGGACGCGGCCCGACGCCCGTGACCGGGCCGCGCGCCGCAGGGCACGCGAACCGGCGGCCTCCAGGGGCCTGCCGTTTTTCAGGAGGACACCCGTGCGATTCGCGCAGGCCGGCCGCGGCCGGAGCGCGTTCACGGGGCACAACAAGAGCCGCAACCGCCACCAGGTTCCGAGAACGAGGAGTAGCCCGATGTCCGATGTAAAGACCTACCCGGTCCCGCCGGCCTTTGCCGCGCAGGCCAATGTCAGCGCCGAGCAATACGAGACGATGTACCGGCAGTCCGTCGAGGACCCGGCCGGGTTCTGGGGCGAGCAGGCCAATCAGTACCTGAGTTTTTTCAGCCAGCCCAAGGAAGTGCTGGACTGGAGCTTCAACGAGAACGATCTGCACATCGCCTGGTTCAAGGGCGCGAAGCTGAATGTCTCGTACAACTGCCTCGACCGCCATCTCGAATCGCGCGGCGATCAGGTCGCGATCATCTGGGAGGGGGACAACCCCAACGAGGATCGCAAGATCACCTATCGCGAACTGCATGCGGAAGTCTGCCGGTTCGCGAACGTGCTGAAGGCGCGCGGCGTCAAGAAGGGTGATCGGGTATCGCTGTACCTGCCGATGATCCCCGAGGCGGCGGTGGCGATGCTCGCCTGCACGCGCATCGGCGCCGTGCATTCCATCGTGTTCGGCGGGTTCTCCCCGGATGCACTGAAAGACCGCATCATCGATTCGGACTGTCGCGTGGTGATCACGGCCGACCAGTCCATGCGCGGGGGCAAGCGCGTGCCGCTGAAGGCCAACGCCGACAAGGCCATCGCGAAATGCCCGAATGTGCACACCTGCATCGTCGTCAAGCGCGGCGGCGATCCGGTCGAGTGGGCGGCCGATCGAGACGTCTGGTATCACGAGGCGATGGCCGCCGCCGATGCGGGCTGCGAGCCCGAGCACATGGACGCGGAGGACCCGCTGTTCATTCTGTATACCTCGGGCTCGACCGGAAAACCGAAAGGCGTGCTGCATTCCACCGCGGGCTATCTCTTGCAGGCCGCAATGACCCACAAGCTGGTCTTTGACTACAAGGACGGCGAGGTCTACTGGTGCACGGCCGACATCGGCTGGGTGACCGGGCACAGCTACATCGTCTACGGGCCGCTCGCCAATGGCGCGATCACCCTGATGTTCGAGGGTATTCCGACCTATCCGGACATCTCGCGCTTCTGGCAGGTCTGCGACAAGCACAAGGTCGCGACGTTCTACACGGCGCCGACCGCGATCCGTTCGCTGATGGGCGCCGGCGAGGAGCCGGTGAAAAAGACCTCGCGCAAGTCGCTGCGACTGCTCGGCACGGTCGGCGAGCCGATCAATCCGGAGGCCTGGGAGTGGTATCACCGTGTCGTTGGTGACGAGCGCTGCCCGATCGTCGACACCTGGTGGCAGACCGAAACCGGCGCGCACATGCTCACCCCGCTGCCCGGCGCGACACCACTGAAGCCGGGCTCGGCGACCGTGCCGTTCTTTGGCGTACAGCCGGTGTTGCTGAACGATCAGGGTCAGGAAATCAAGGACAGTCCGGCGGAAGGCAACCTCGCGATCAAACACCCGTGGCCGTCGATGATGCGCACCGTGTACGGGGATCACAGGCGTTTCTACGAGACGTACTTCGCGATGTACAAGGGATACTATTTCACCGGCGACGGCGCGCGGCGCGATGCGGATGGTTACTACTGGATCACCGGTCGTGTCGACGATGTGCTGAACGTCTCCGGTCACCGCCTCGGTACGGCGGAAATCGAATCCGCCCTGGTCTTGCATCCGAAGGTTGCGGAGTCGGCGGTGGTCGGTTATCCGCACGAGCTGACCGGTCAGGGCATCTATGCGTATGTCACGCTGATGGCGGGCGAGCAGGGCACCGATGAACTCAAGGCGGAACTCGTCAAGCTGGTGCGCAACGAGATCGGGCCGATCGCAAAGGTCAACCTGATCCAGTGGGCGCCCGGTTTGCCGAAGACCCGTTCCGGCAAGATCATGCGACGCATCCTGCGCAAGATCGCCGCGAACGAACTCGACAACCTCGGCGATACCTCCACGCTGGCGGATCCCGGCGTGGTCGACAACCTCATCAACAATCGCGAGAATCGCTAACGTCGGCCAGGCCCGTCAGGCGTGTATGTAAACGGGGCGGCCTGCGGGCCGCCCCGCTGTTTCGGCTGGCCCCCAGACCTCAGGAATCCCTGCATGACCGATCCGAAGGCGCGTTTTCGTGTGCCGAAACTCTACAAGCAGGCGATGCTGCTGGCGATCGTCGCCGGACCGATCATCTGGCTGATGTTCACCGACGACGGCCGTCGGCGCACGGATGTGGTCATGTTGACCCTGTTCGGCGGTGAGGAGATGAACCTGCGGCTGGATACGCTTGCATCGACGGCCACCGAGCAGGCCATCCGGGAGTTTCTGCCCGCGCTCGAATGGGACTGCGCGCAGGCGCCGGGTCCGTTCGGTTCACGCGCATGTGCGACGAAAATTGCCTCATTCAATGGCACACCGGCCTACAGCTCGGTGATCTACACCGATGGCGACTACCTGCAGGCGATCAAGGTCGTCTACCGGCCGCGCTATCACGGCTGGCTCAAGGGCGAACTGCGGCGTCAGCTCGGCGAGCCGGCGTTTGATCCGGGCGACGTGCTGCGCTGGACGACTCCGCGCGGTCTGGTTCTGCTGCCGTCCGTCATCGCGCCGGAGGAGCCTGAACCGTCGCTGATGTGGATCGCCGCCGAACGCGCCGCGCAGGGCGGAATGCCGATCCTGCGCTAGCGCAGGTCGTCGGCGTCGCCGGTCTGCTGATTCCGATTTGCGCGCAGTGAAGCGAGTGAGACTTCGAATCCGGCGTTCTTGTCCGGCGGCGGCCTGATCGAAGTCGAGCGAAAGTAGCGCTCGCCGCTGAGCATTCCCGAGATGCTCGCCGCACCGCCGCGCCAGTCGTGAAGAATGACCGTGGCGATGTGGGCGATGGTAATCACTGCAAGAACGGCAGCGCTCGTCGCGTGAACGTGCGCGAGTGACATCCCCAGAATCGGGCTCGAATCGTGTCCGAGCCCCGAGATCAGTGCGAGCCCGAGAATCAGCCAGGTCAGCGCGTACAGCGGCGCCCACAACGGGTTGTGTGCATACCAATTCGGCAGTGGCGCGCGGCCCAGGCTCAGATAAAACCGCAGCATGGCCGGTATTGCAGCGCGCTGTGCGCGGCCCGGCCAAAGCGCGCGCCAGCTGGATGGCCCGGATCGAAACGCCACCACGATGCGCAGCACCAGCGCCGCGACCAGCACCTGGCCGACGATCAGATGCCAGTCGCGCCAGTGATGTGCGTCCACTGCCGCGTAATTGACCAGCCATGCGCTGGCGATCTGGAATACCAGACCCGCCGCGATGATCCAGTGAATCAGTCGCAAACTCGCGGGCCAGACCTGCACCCGGACGAAGCGGTCCGCCGTGTCGAGTGGCTCAGCCATCGCGGTTCGAACGTCGGAACAGCAGGCTGGTGACCTGTTCGGATATCAGACCGGTCAGGAAGGTCAGCACCGAAACCAGAAACAGCAGCAGGCTGGTGTTGGTGATGTGCGCCGTGGTCAGAAACGAATGCAGATAGATGCCCAGGCCGCCGAGAAAACTCAGCGCGCTGATTGGCAGATAGAACTTCAGCGGCGAGTACAGTGCGCTGATGCGAAAGATGATGATCAGAAACCGCATGCCGTCGCGCAGCGGCCGGATGTGGCTGCGGCCGATGCGGGGCCTGGTGTCGATCGGAAGATAGCCCACCGTCAGCCCGGAGCGGAAAAAACACAGCGTGATCGTCGTTGGGTACGAGAAGCCGTTCGGCAGCAGATACTGAAACTCGCGAAACAGCTCGAGACGCATCGCGCGCAGCCCCGAAGTCAGATCTTGCACACGGTGCCCGACCACCCAGGATGCGATCCGGCTGTACAGCGCGTTGGCCCAGCGCCGGCCGGCGTTGGCGTGGGCGTCGGCATTGCGTGCACCGACGACCATGTCGAAGCCCTTGCGCTCACGTTCCTCCAGAATGCGGACCAGGTCCGCAGGGTCATGCTGTCCGTCGCCATCCATGAAGGCCACGATCGGGCGTGTCGCGGCGCGTGCACCGGTCTTGATCGCCGCACCGTTTCCACCGCTGTACGGACGCTGCACGCGGGTCACCTGCGACCATTCACCCAGCCAGTCCAGATCGTCGACAGACCCATCGTCGGAGATGATGATCTCGGCGCCCGGCAGTCGCTCGATGAGTTCCGGCACGATCTCGCGCAGCGCGCGCGACTCGTTCTTCACCGGAATGACCACGCTGACATCCGTCCAGTTCATAGGCGTTGAATCCTCCCCGTTCCGTGTTCGAATTCCGTGATCATCTCGCGCAGCCGTTCGCGCCCAAGCCGGCGCTCGATGCCCGGCTGCTCGAGTTCATAGCGATTCAATACTTCGCGTGCCCGCTTGAGATCGTTGCGTGCGAGCGCGACCTCGATGACGCGCCCCGCGAGAATGTCGGAACGCGGCACCATGCCGTAGGCCTCGTCGGCGAGTGCCTGGGCGGCGTCCAGATCGCCGATCACGTGCTGATAATACGCGCGTTTGGATGACAACAAGGCGGCGCGCGCGACACCGCGCATGCCACGGTTGTCGAGCGCCGCGTCGAACAGGGCCACGATGGTCGCATCGGGCAGGTGCGCGGTCTGAGGTGAACCCTGCCACTCGACCAGAAACGAAAACTGCGAAATGGTCAGCGATTCCGGGGTGTAGACCATCTCGCGCAGGCGTTTGACCGTGGCATTGAAAAGCTCATGTGGCAGTGGCTGGGCCGCGTGCAGGTGCAGGATAATCAGGCCGATCATGCCGTCGGCATTGTTCGGATCGGTCTCGATCATGCGGGCGAACAGCCGGGCCGGCTGCACGAATGCGTCGTCGGTCGGGGAGGTGCCGGGCTTGACCGCGGCGGTCAGCAGCGTCGCGGCCTGAAAATTCGAACGCGGTGAATCCGGGTGCGCGAGGGCCTGGCTGACGAACAGTCGCTCCGGAATCGCCCAGTCGTCGGCGCGGACCGCGGTCACGAACACAGAGCCCACGAACCAGCCGAACACCAGCCAGCGTGCGACCAGCGCGGGGATGCCGGCACGCGCCTGCGTCAGCAGCGGCCAGACGAGCAGTGCGATGACGCCGATCCCTGGCAGGTAATTGCGATGTTCGTGCACGAGTTCCAGCGGCAGCACGGTGGATTCCATTGCATGCCCGGCGAGAAACCAGGCGATGCCGAACGCGAGCATGGGGGCGCGCCGGCGCAGTGCGAACACGCCGGCGACTGCAAGCGCCAGTGCCGTCAGCGCCGGCAGCGTGGTCCAGGGATCGCGCAGGCCGCGTGACACGCCAAAGTCGTCATGGAACAGCGTGAAGGTGTCGGGTTGCGGCACCACGATCATGCCGACGTACATCCACAGCGCCCGCGCTTCGGTCAGCAGTCGTTCGATAAGCGTGAAGCCGCGGCCGTTGAACTGCCGGAGCAGGGTGGAAGGATCGGCGAGAAACCAGGCCAGCGCGGTGACCATCGGCACGGCCAGCGCAACGACGAAGAACCCGATCAGCCGTCGGCGCTCACGCCGCTCGGCGGTGTGAAAACCGAGCAGGATCCACTCGATCACCAACAGCAGCAGCGGCAGCAGGGCGGCGTTTTCCTTGCTGTAGTAGCCGAGGGCCAGCCATGCAGCCATCGATGGCAGCACCCGCAGCCAGCGTGGCCGGTGCCCGGCAAACTGGCGCCTGCGCAAATTGAGGTAGACGATGATCGCCGCCAGGGTGAACAGTGCTGAGAGCGAGGTCATGCGCTGCACGGCGTACAGCACCGAGGTCAGGTTGATCGGCGCGACCAGCCAGATCGCCGCAATGGCGCCGATGGCGAGTTCCAGACGCACCGGGTCCATGGCGATGTTGCGTCGCTGCAAATACAGGCCCGCGGCCAAGTGCAGCATCCAGAACACCAGCAGGCCATTGACAAGATGAATCGCGATGTTGACGAGCTTGAAGTGGATCGGCTCGCCGCCGAGCCACGCATGGTTCAGCGCGAAGCTCGCGAATGCGATGGCGCGCGTATACGGGCCGCCCACGGGCGAGGAGTTCGCCGCCTGCGCGAGTTCGGCGGGTCCGACCTGTTCGATCTCGATACGCGGGTTGTCGCGGATGTTCGCGATGTCGTCGAAGATCCAGCCGCCGGGCAGGCCGCGCGCATACAGCAGCGCCGTCGCGACCAGCGCGCCGCACACGACGATCGCGCTGATCCAGCCAGGGCGTATTCCAGCGCTCTGCGACGGGGGCATCGTGCGTGCGGTTACTGTTCGCGGTTCTGCACGTGTTCGGCGAGGCGCTTGAGATCGGCGGCGAGCCGCTCGATCTGCGGCCCGGCGTCGTCGAGTTCGAGCAGGTGCTGTTTTTCGGCGCGTTCCAGTGGTAGCAGCTCGGTGATTCGCGCGGCCACCCATGCGCCGTCGTCATAGTGTGTCTCGACGGGGGCCGGTCGACCGTCGGCCCGGCCCAGCATCTGGCGCAGGACCTCGGCGACGATCGCGAACGCGCGCGGCAGCGGGTGTGGCGGAACGGGCGCAAGCCATTCGACGCTGGCCGAGTGCAGGCCGCTGTCGGCCGTCTCGGTATCCAGAATCCGGAACCGCTGACGTCCGGCGACGGTGATGCCGAGCAGGCCGTCGTCGAGCCGGTCGAAGTCGACGATCTCGGCATAGGTGCCGACCGCGTAGGGGACGGCCGGCGGACCGGCCTCCTGACCTTCGCGAATCGCGACGATGCCGAACCCCGTGCCGTCGCGCGCGCACTCGCGGATCAGATCCAGATACCGGCGCTCGAAGATGCGCAGGTTCAGCGACCCGCCCGGAAACAGCACGGTGCCGAGCGGGAACAGCGGGATGCGGTCGGTGAGCGGCTTCATCGTCGTTCAGACGCCGGGGGTCGCTTCGCGTTCAGCCAGACGTTCGAGCAGCCGCGCATGGATGCCGCCGAAGCCGCCATTGCTCATGACCAGCAGATGCCCGCCGCGGGGGGTCGCCTCGACCGCGGCGGCGACCAGCGGGTCGAGTGCGTCGAACACCCGGGCGCGTTCGCCGAGCGCGGCAAGCGCCTCGCGCAACGACCAGCGCAGCCCCGCCGGTTCGAATACGAACGCCCGGTCCGCATCTTCGAGCGCACGGGCGAGTTCGCCTGCCTGTACGCCCAGCCGCATGGTGTTCGAGCGCGGTTCCAGCACGGCGGTGATCGGCGCGCCGCCGACGCGCTTGCGCAGGGCGTCCAGCGTCACGCGAATCGCAGTCGGATGATGCGCGAAATCGTCGTAGACCGTGACGCCGGCGCGTTCGCCGCGAATCTCCAGCCGCCGGCGTACGCCGGCAAATCGCGCCAGCGCATCCGTGGCCACCTCGACCGGCACGCCGGCGTGGCGCGCGGCCGCCGCCGCGGCCGTGGCGTTGGCGACGTTGTGTCGCCCGAGCATGCCCCAGTGCACGGGCGCGGGGGGGCGGTCGGGCGCGAGCAGCGCGAATGCCGATCCGTCCGGACGGTCCAGACGCGCGCGCAGTGCGCCGTCGACCGTTGTGGCGCCAAGGCCGATGTGTTCCACCGGCGTCCAGACCCCGAGCGCCAGCGCGGCGTCGACATTGGCGTCGTCCGCCGGCACGATGATCCGGCCCGTGCCCGGCACGGTGCGCACGCAGTGATGGACCTGGCGCTGGATCGCCGCGAGGTTCTCGAAGATGTCGGCGTGGTCGAATTCGAGGTTGTTGATGACCAGTGTGCGCGGCCGGTAGTGGATGAACTTCGAGCGCTTGTCGAAAAACGCGCTGTCGTACTCGTCGGCTTCGACGACGAAGAACGGTGCGCTGCCCAGCCGCGCCGAGACACCGAAGTCGTGCGCCACGCCGCCGATCAGGAACCCCGGCTCCAGCCCGGCCTGATCGAGGATCCACGCAAGCAGGCTGGATGTCGTGGTCTTGCCGTGTGTGCCGGCCACCGCCAGCACCCAGCGTTCGGCCAGCACGTGTTCGGCCAGCCACTGCGGGCCGCTGGTGTACGGCAGCCCGCGGTCGAGCACGGCCTCCACGGCCGGGTTGCCGCGCGACAGTGCGTTGCCGATTACGATGATGTCGGCCGCCGGAACCGCGCTGTTGTAGCCCTCGGTGATTGCGATGCCCTGTTCGGCGAGCATCGTGCTCATGGGCGGGTACACGCCGGCATCGGCGCCGGTCACGCGGTGGCCGAGCGCGCGCGCGAGCAGGGCGATGCCGCCCATGAAGGTTCCGCAGATTCCCAAGATGTGGACGTGCATGGCGCTCAGGCGCTGCCCAGCAGGGTCTCGATCAGTGCCCCGGACACCACAACGTAGCCGAAGGTGATCGCGCCCGCCATCAGGTAGTTCACTTCCAGTGCGTGGCGCAGGATGTGCGCGAACACGACGATCTGCCAGATCGCGAGCGCCAGGCTGAGCAGGCCGGCCACCGGCGACGGCGTGCCGTCCGCGCCGGCGGCCGGTGCCCAGCCGAGCAGCGCAAGCAGCAGCAACGCAAACACGATCGATGCGCCGAACAGGGCGCTCAGCGTTTGTGCCGCACGCGCGGGTTTGCCGGTGACGCGCAGTGCAACCAGCACGAACGCGATCAGCACGAGCGCATCGGCGACGGCCGCAAGCAGCGGCGAACCCATCGGGTAGAGCATGCGGTAGGCCAGCGCGCTGACGGCCGTGTACAGACCCGCGGTCCAGCCCGCCAGGGCGGTCGCCGACGGCAGGTCCTGCGGCGCGGCGCGCAGGCGGCAAAGGTCCAGAAACAGGCGCAGCAGGGCGGTCACATCCGTCGGCTCAGGGGGGCGAACGGCACACGGTTGCAGATGCCCGCGCAGGGGTCAACCGGCTTGATGCCGGCACCAGCACTGGGCTAGCCTCGTCCGGGTAGATCACGCGGCGATCGGGGGGAATCTTGGGTACCAAAAAGGCGGCGTCCGAACCGAGTTTCGAAAACGCCCTGAACGAGTTGGAAAAGCTGGTCGAGCGGCTGGAATCCGGCGAAACCACGCTCGAGGAATCGCTGCAACTGTTCGAGCGCGGCGTGGAGCTCTCGCGCGTCTGCCAGACCACGCTGGAAGCCGCCGAACAGCGCGTGCGCATCCTGACCGAAAAGAATGAAACCGCCAAACCCCAGGACCTCGACCCCGGCAACGGATGATCCGCTGACCGGGTTCCGGCGGTTCTGCCGGTCCCGGGTCGAGGCGGCGCTCGATCGTGCACTGCCCGGTGCCGGCATAGCGCCCGTGCATCTGCACGAGGCGATGCGTTACGCAACGCTCGGCCCCGGCAAGCGGGTGCGCGCGATGCTGGTGTATGCCGCGGGCCAGGCCTGTGGCGTCATGCCCGCGCGGCTAGACGCAATCGCCTGCGCCGTCGAACTGATCCATGCCTACTCGCTGGTCCACGACGACCTGCCGGCGATGGATGACGACGATCTGCGTCGCGGGCGACCGTCGTGTCATCGCGAGTTCGACGAGGCCACGGCCATCCTCGCCGGCGATGCCCTGCAGGCGCTCGCTTTCCAGATCCTTGCCGAAGACCCGGCGCTGGCGGTGCCGGCCGAGCGGCGGCTGGAGATGTTGTCCATGCTCGCTCTGGCGGCCGGGTCGCGCGGCATGGTCGGGGGCCAGGCCCTGGATCTGGAAGCGATCGGCGTCGAACTGGACCTCGCCGCGCTCGAGAACATGCACATCCACAAGACCGGCGCGCTGATCCGCGCGGCGGTCGCGATGGCCGGGCTTGCGGCGACGAATTGCAGTGTCGAGGCGCGCAGCTCGCTCGATCATTACGGCAAGTGCATCGGGCTGGCGTTCCAGATTCGCGACGACATTCTGGATGTCACGCGCGAGACGCGCGAGCTTGGCAAGACCGCGGGCAAGGATCAGCGCAACAACAAGCCGACCTACACCTCCGCGCTCGGGCTCGCCGCGGCGCGCGAGCGTGCCATCGTGCTGCATACCGAGGCGCTTGCCGCCTTGCTGGATTTCGACGCAACGGCCGATCCGCTGCGCTGGATCGCCGATTTCGTCGTGCAGCGGGAGCGATGATCCGGCCGTTTCCGCGCGCCTCGCAGACCCGCTGCGAACAACGCGTGCCGCGCACCGCTGCCGAAGCCTGATCACCGCAGGTGCTGTTTCACTCCCAGCTTTTCCTGCTGATCTTTCTGCCCGTCGTGCTGGCGGGCTGGTTGGTCATGGCCGCGCGCGGTGTGGGGTTCGCGCCGCGCCTCGTCTGGCTCGCGCTCGCGTCCCTGGTGTTCTACGGCTGGTGGAACCCGTGGCACGTGCCGTTGCTGGTCGGTTCAATTGCCGTGAACCATGTCTTCGGGCGGGCGATTGCCGGCGGCTCCACGGCACGCCTTCGCGGCACGTGGATGTGGCTTGGCATCGTCGCAAATCTCGTCACGCTCGGTTATTTCAAATACACGGACTTCATCCTTGGCAACGTGAGTCTTGCCACCGGCGGTGGATACTCCGTCGCGCCGATTGCGCTGCCGCTGGCGATCTCGTTTTACACGTTTCAGCAGATTTCCTACCTCGTGGACATCGCGCGTGGACGTTCATTGGAGGGCGGCGCACTTTCCTACGCGACGTACATCGCGTTCTTCCCGCAGCTGATCGCCGGACCGATCGTGCGTCATGGAGAACTCGTTGGGCAGTTCGCGCTGGATCCGTTGCGCGACGGGCTTTGGTCGCGACTGGGGCAGGGTGCGGCGCTGCTCGCGATCGGCCTGTTCAAGAAGGTGGGCCTGGCCGATCATCTGGCGCTGATCGCCAATCCGGTGTTCGGTGACGCCGCTGCCGGCCAGGCCGTAGGGACTGTGGACGCGTGGCTGGCTTCGATTGCGTTCTGGTGGCAGATCTACTTCGATTTTTCCGGCTATTCGGACATGGCGATCGGCATGGCGTTGATGTTCGGATTTCGCTTGCCGCTGAACTTTGATGCGCCGATGCGTGCCGCGTCGATCATGGAGTTCTGGCAGCGCTGGCACATGACGCTCGGCCGGTTCCTGCGCGACTACCTGTTTTTGCCCCTGGTGCGTGGGCGCGGGCGCGCCAGACTCTACTCAGGATTACTGTTCACGATGTTGCTGTCGGGCCTCTGGCATGGCGCGGGCTGGACGTTCGTCGTCTGGGGCGCGGCGCATGGGATCGCACTTGTAGCGCACCGCTGGTGGCGCCTGCTGGGTCGGCCGCTGCCTTTGGCTCTTGCGATAGTGGTCACCAATCTGTTCATCGTTGAAACAGCCGTATTGTTTCGCGCCGAGAACTTCTCGTCGGTTGGCACCATGTGGGCGGCGATGCACGGCTGGAGCTGGAACGGTACCTGGGAGCCATTTGCCGATGGCTCGCCTGCAATCTGGTTTGTGCTGGCAGGCTGTATCGCGCTGATCGGTCCGTCCAGTCAGGTCTGGGTATTCGAAAGGATGCGACCCGATCCACGCATGGCATGGGCGACCGGCGTTGGTAGTGCAGCGTTGATCATCTGGGTGGGTGGCGCGCCGGTCAATGAGTTCATCTACTTCCAGTTCTGAGTCCGAGGTCGCCTGGCGCGCTTTCGTGCGTCGCGGTGCGCTGGCTTTCGTTGCGAGCCTGATCGGTGCGTACGCCTTCGTGCTGATCGTCGATCCCTATCAGACCGTGCCGTTCTCGCCCGCATGGCAGCGCCATCCACTGTCCAACTCGGCGCGCGTGTTCAATGCAGCGCTGGCCCGAGTCAGGTCGTTCGACAGCGCGGTTGTGGGCAACTCGGCAATCATGCTGCTGAAGCCCGACGCGCTGGATGCCGGATTGGGCGGGCGATTCGTGAACCTCGCGATGCCGGCCGCATCGCCATTCGAAATGCACGCGATGCTGGAGCACTTTCGCCGTCACCACCAAGACGTACGGACGATCATCCTGGGCTTTGACGTCGGGGCCTGTCACCTCGAGGGACATCCGCCTTTCATAGCGAACCGTGGCGACGAGTATCCCTACGCGCTTTTCGATGCGGATGATTCGAACGACTGGCCGGGACTCAGCGGCAGGACCCTGGCCGATGCCTGGTATCAGTTTCGTGCGCTCCTCGGCTTTCCGCGCTCACCACGCGATGCGCGCGGCTACCACGACTTCACGCAGGGCCTGTATTCACGAGCGAACAGCCCCGAGGACGATCGCAGGCGGATCTACGAGACCCGCCCCGCGCTGCTTTTTGGTCCGGCAGACCCAGGTCCTCTGGCGTTCCCGGATGTGGATCGGGTCGTCGAACGCATGGCGATGTTTCCAGACGCGACGCGATTGATCTTCCTGATTCCACCCGCTCATTTTCATCATCAGCCGAAGCCGGGGACCATCAGCAGCCGGCTTTGGGAGCTTTGCAAGGCGAAACTCGTTCGCGAGGCGAGGAGATTGTCGAATGTCTGGATCGTGGACTTCAGTCGGCCGAGCCGAATCACGCGCGCGGACGGCAATTACATAGACGGCATTCACTACTATCCGCCGATCGCGGATGAGATCGCGCGGACCCTGGCGGTCGTGGTCGACGGCAGCGCGCGCCCGGATGAGACCTATGCGGTACTTGCGCAACCCTCCGAAGTGGAATCGCACAAGCAAAAAACGCAGGGGCGATGACCGATCGCCGCCGTATAATCGCCGTCCCACTTGGTGCCCGGCGCGTGCGGCGGGCGGTTTTCAACACTGTGCAACGGCCTTTGAGATGACACCCGAAGAATTGTCCGCCGAACTGGCGCGCGAGCGCGTGTTTCCATTCCATGTCCTCGCCGAGCCAATGCGCCTGGAGGCGGCGCAGGCGCTGGATGTGCGTCAGTTGCAGGATCGCGAGACGGTCACGATCGAGGGCACAGGCGCGGTTCTGCACCTGTTCGTTACGCGCGGTGAGATTGTCGTCGAGATCGCAGACCTGCCGCAGCGCGTGGTACGCGCGCCGGCACGCGAGGTCCTGGCACCCGTGGCGCCGGGCAACTTCGTGCGGGTCACGGCACGCGCGGGAGCGATCCTGGCCATCGGCAATGCGGACCTCGTCGATGATCTGCTGATCTGGGATCAGACCGCCCGCGCGGCGGCCGCGGAATGTGACCACTGCGCCGAGCGGGTCGAGTCCGTGCGCAAATGCCGTGCGTTTCGCGAGATCGCGCCGGAACTGGTTCCAGAGATCATCCGCGGCATGTCCTCACGCAGCGCCGGCAAGGGCGAGGAGATCGTGCGCCAGGGCGATCCCGGTGACTCGTTCTTCGTGCTGGTGCGCGGGCGTGCCGAAGTCTGGGAGCGCGACGCCTACGATCCGGGCACGGTCAAGGTCAATGAGATTGGTCCCGGCGACGGCTTCGGCGAGCACGCGCTGTTGACGGGCGGCCTGCGCAGCGCCACCGTGCGCATGACCGAAGACGGTGAACTGCTGGTGCTCGCGGCCGACGATTACCGGCAACTCGTGGCCAACCGCGTGCTGCACGAGATCGATGCGGATGTCGTGCCCGATCTGATCAGTCATGGTCACCAGTTGCTCGACGTGCGCTACGACGAGGAACACGAGGAGTCGCGCATCCCCGATTCGCGCCTCATACCGCTGCAACGCCTGCGCCAGCGCGTGGCGGAACTCGACAGCGAAACGCCCTACATCGTGTACTGCCGAAGCGGCAAGCGCAGCGCGGTGGCTGCCACGCTGCTCGGTCAGTTCGGGATTCACGCACTGTCGCTGCGTGGGGGCATCACCGGCTGGCCGTTTGCAACCGAGAGCGATTTCTGAGCGGGCTGATCGGCCGGCCGCAAGGGGCGGCCGACCGCATGAACGACGGTTTTTGTGGATTCTTCCGAGAGCGCCGGGTGATCTTGTCAACCGACGGCTGACACCACCGACGCCTGTGGTGCTTTCACAGGGAGATCACCTGGTCCGGCGGGTTTCCTGACAACGCTTGATACAGTTGCGGAAAGCACCCGGCCACAACGCCTTCGACGGTGTCTTTGGCGGTCACCTGCCCGGTACCGCATTGATGGAATTCACCATCCGCCATGCCGCGGCGCACTGCGCACTGATCGCAGATCATCAACAGAATATTCTGTTCCTTGGCGACTTTCGCCAGGCGTTCACCGACCGGATCGCCTTTTCTCAGCATGAACAGGTTGTCGTCGAAAAACATCATGCCGACCACCTCGGCGCCATGAATGCCCTGCTCGAGCTGGGGCAGGATCATCGTGGCAAGCTTGAACGTGGTGGCCATGTTCGAATTGAAAACATAGGCGACTTTCATCGGGAATCCTCGTTGTCGGAGCGTGAGTAGGTATACAGACCGGGCGCTACGCGGCTGCGTTCGAATGTCCACGTATGCGGGGTGTCACCGCCGCAATTGCAATGCGCGGATACGTCCGGGCGCTATCAGCCGGGGCAGATTCCGAGAAACCGTCCGGGCAGTGGCGCCTCAGTCGTCAGTCCGCGGCGGTGCGTTGGCCGGGCGCTGATTGCGCCTCCTGGCGATGGCGACGATACCGGCGAGCATGAAGCCGACGCCGGAGCCGATCAGGGTGTAGGCGATTGCCGGCGACCAGCGCGGGTTCGGCACCAGCAGCAGCGCGACGCCGATGATGATCAGCCAGAAGGCGATCTTCGGCAGGATGATCCACATGTATTTCATCATGGGCCGGCAGTTTAGCAGGCCGCTGAAAAGCGTTTGCCAGCCGTCTGTCCGGTTCGGCGCTCAGGCATCGCCCGCGTCGACCGACTCGACGCTGTAGACCCAGGCACTCAGGCCCTTGCAGGCGGTTCCCGCATCCAGGCCCGCCTTGCGCTTGAGTGCGGCAAGGAAATCGGCCGACTCGGGCAGCTGTTCCCAGACCGAGGGCAGAAACGTCGCACGGCGTCCGGCGCATTCGATGACCAGACCGTCCTGCCCGGGTCGCAGCTGGCCCAGAAGGTCGTTCTCCGTTGCAAACGTCAGCGGCGTTGGCTCGGAGAGCACCGCGACCTCGAGTTCCAGATCATCGAGTTCCGCCGGGCGCAGCGCCGGGAAGCGCGGATCGCGCAGCGCGGCCGCGGCCGCGTTGGCGGCGATGTCCTCAGCGAGCGGTCGATAGGCATCAACGGTACCGATGCAGCCGCGCAGCATGCCATGGCGGTGCAGGGTTACGAACGCCGCGCCGCGACGCTCCAGGCCAGCGGGCGTGTCATCGGCGTGCAGCACGCGCGGTCGACCGGTGACGGCCGCGCGCAGGCTGTCGAGCGCGATGGCATAGACGGCGCGCCGCTGGGCCGGGCCGAGTTCAGCTGAAGGCATAGCTCCCGTAGCCGACCACGCGATCGCGTGGCCCGGCGGTATCTCCGGAGTTGCGCTGGTCGACGATTTCGCCATGCAGCCCGTGGCGCGCGACCGCCTCCATGAGCCCGAGCACGGGAATGCGCCCGCAGGCTTGGTCGAAACCGATCGCCTCGGGGCGGTTTTCCACGATTGCGCGGCTGGTCTCGGCGTCGATCCGGCTGGCGGTTTCGTAGCTGTGGTAGTGCGACAGGTCGGAGCTGATCACGATCAGGGTCTCGGGTCCGCCCCAGAGTCTTTCGAGCGCCGACGCGACGTCCTCGGGTCGGGCGTCGCCGACCAGCAGCGGCACCAAGCGGAACCGCTCCAGCACCACCTGCAGGAACGGCAGCTGCACCTCCAGGCTGTGCTCGTCACGGAACGCGCCCTCGTGGCGGCGGACGGCGGACAGATCCAGCAGTCCTTCGATCGCTGGCTGGTCGATCGGGATGTCGCCCAGCGGCGTGCGCCAGCACGCGGAAACCGGCGCCGCGATGCCGTGAAACGGCACGCGATGCGCGGGTCCGAAGGCGACGACGCGCTCGACCCGGTCAACGATCGTCCGCAGGCGGGCATAGCCGCTTGCGGCCACGGGACCGGAATAGACGTAACCCGCGTGCGGCACGATCAGGGCCTTGGGCGGGTTGCCGGCGGGGGAGGTCTGCGCGAGCAAGCGCTCGACGGACCGACGCAGCACGTCGGCTCCGGCCGGATAGAACATGCCCGCCACGGCGGGCGGACGAACCGTGATGGCATTTGGGGGCATTGCCATTCCTGTTGTATGGCCTGACGGCGCGAACCACGCCGCCACCGGCCTGAGCAGAAAATAGCCCAGAATCTTGTTTTCCACAAATTCCGTGCCAATTTGAGAGGAAGATTTCCCCAGACACGATGCGCAGTTCGATGAACACTGGAACTGAAACCCTTCCCGACAACTGGCCCACACGCCACTGGCAGCGGCTCGACGACGGCCGGGTGCAGTGCGACGTGTGTCCGCGCGAATGCCGGCTGCATGAGGGCCAGCGCGGGCTGTGTTTCGTGCGCGCGAATGAGAACGGCGCGGTCGTGCTGACGAGCTACGGGCGATCCAGCGGTTTTTGCATCGACCCGATCGAAAAGAAGCCGCTGAACCATTTCCTGCCCGGCACGCCGGTGCTGTCCTTCGGCACGGCCGGCTGCAACCTCGCCTGCAAGTTCTGCCAGAACTGGGACATGAGCAAGTCGCGCGAAATGGACCGGCTCATGGATCGGGCGGGTCCAGGAGAGCTCGCGCGGGCGGCAGAACAGCTCGGCTGTCGCTCCATTGCGTTCACCTACAACGATCCCGTGATCTTCATGGAATACGCCATGGACACGGCCGACGCCTGTCGCGAACGCGGGATCCAGTCCGTGGCGGTCACGGCCGGTTACATGCATCCTGCGCCGCGCGCGGAGTTCTACGCGCACATGGACGCCGCGAACGTCGACCTCAAAGCCTTCACCGAACGCTTCTACTGGCGCGTGACAGGCAGCCATCTGGCGAACGTGCTGGACACGTTGCAATACCTGCGCCATGAAACGAAGGTCTGGTTCGAGATCACGACGCTGCTGATTCCGGGCGAAAACGACAGCAGCGCCGAGCTCGAACAGCTTTCGCGCTGGATCGCCGATGAACTCGGACCGGACGTTCCACTGCACTTCACGGCCTTTCATCCGGACTGGAAGATGACGGATCGCCCGCCGACGCCTCCGCAGACCCTGACCCGCGCGCGCGAAATTGCGAAGGCCGCGGGCCTGCACCACGTCTACACAGGCAACGTGCACGATGAAGCCGGCGGATCGACGTACTGTCACACGTGCGGCGAACGGCTGATCGGCCGCGACTGGTATCGCATCACCCACTGGGGACTCGACGCCCATGGCGCCTGCCCGAAGTGCCACACGCCGCTGGCCGGGGTGTTTGAACCGCGCCCGGGCGACTGGGGCGCGCGCCGCCAGCCGGTTCGGCTATCCGCATAGACCGCGTTCCGCGCTAGCATGGCGCGCATGGTTGCAACCGTGCGTGTGTATACCGGGCCCGCCATCGCCGGATATGGGTTTCCCGAAGATCACCCGTTCGGGCCGGCGCGGCACGACGCGTTTGTCGCCGAGTTCGAACGCCGCGGACTGAACGCCCGCGTGGAACACGGTGATCCGGTTGCGGCGGGTGAGGACGAACTGCTGCTGTTTCACACCCCGGAGTACATCCGGCGCGTGCGCATGCAGTGTCGCGACGGCATCGGCTTTCTGGATCATGGCGACACGCCGGCCTTCCCGGGCTGTTTCGAATCGGGTTCCGCCGTCGTGGGCACGAGTCTCGCCGCGGCGCGGGCGATTCTCGCGGGCGAAACACGCCGGGCGTTCATCCCGATTGCGGGCCTGCACCATGCGCGGCGCGACGCCGCGGCAGGGTTCTGCGTGTTCAATGACTGTGGCGTGGTCATCGAATGGCTGCTGGGCGAGGGCGGACTGCAACGCGTGGCGTATGTGGATATCGATGCGCACCACGGCGACGGCGTGTTCTATGCGTTCGAGTCCGACCCGCGAGTGATCTTTGCCGATCTGCACGAAGACGGCCGCTATCTGTATCCCGGCACGGGCGCGGTGACGGAGACCGGCCGCGATGCGGGCGAGGGCTTCAAGCTCAACGTGCCAATGCCCCCGTATGCGGACCAAACGGTATTCGAGAAGGTCTGGCCGACGGTCTTGCAGTTCGTCGAACGTCACCAGCCGGAATTCATCATCCTGCAATGCGGGGCGGACAGCGTCGTCAACGATCCGCTGACGCATATGGCGTTTCCGGCCGAGGTGCATGGCCGAGCGGCGCGCGATCTCGCGGCGCTGGCCGATCGCATCTGTACCGGTCGGTTACTCGCCTGCGGCGGTGGCGGCTATGATCTGAGCAATATCGCCGCGGCGTGGAACAACGTCGTGGACACGCTTGCAGGGTCGTAGAATTCGTCAACCAGAAAAATGAGAGGCGACATGAAAGATTCCTGGCAATCCGGTGATCCGTACGAGTACTTCATGGGCCGCTGGAGCCGGCTCGTCGCGGAAGAATTCGTGGATTGGCTCGCGCCGGGTGATGGGCGCGACTGGCTGGATGTCGGCTGTGGATCCGGCGCCTTGAGTGAGGCGGTCATCCGGCAACGCAATCCGGCCAGTCATATCGCCATCGACCAGTCCGAGGGCTTTGTCAGCACAGCTCAGAAGCGGCTTGGTGAGCGTGCGAGTTGCCGGGTTGGCGACGCGCTTGCCCTTCCGCTGGGTGACGACTCAGTCGATGTTACGGTCTCCGGGCTGGTGCTGAACTTCATCCCGGAGCCGGAAAAGGCGCTCGCCGAGATGCGGCGCGTCACCCGCCCGGGCGGCACCGTTGCCGTGTACATCTGGGACTACGCGGGCACCATGGAATTCCTGAATCAGTTCTGGGACACGGTGGTGGAACTGAATCCGGATGCGGCGAATCTGCATGAAGGTCATCGGTTCCCGGATGCAAATGCCGAGGAACTTGCCGCGCTGTTCAGACGCGCCGGCCTGACAGACGTGGAAACCGCGCCAATGAACATCGTCACGCGATTCGCGACCTTTGATGACTACTGGCAGCCGTTCTTGGGCGGTCAGGGGCCGGCGCCGACCTATGTTGCGAGCCTCGAAGAAACCAGCCGCAACGCACTTCGCGATGCGCTGAAACAGCGCCTGCCCGTGGAAGCCGACGGCTCGATCACGCTCGCGGCCCGCGCCTGGGGTGCGCGGGGCCAGGTGTAGCGGTTGTTCACTCGGCGCAGACTGCGCATGGGTTTCATGCAGCACGGGTTGCCATGCACATTGAGATTGTCCGGCCGACGCAGGCCGGTGCGTCACTAATCGTCATCAATGCGCACGAGGCGCGGCAGATCGACGATGTGCGGTCTTTCCTGCGCCGGCTGGTTCCGCCGGGGGATACCTATCTGCACAACGAGATCCATCTGCGGGACTGTCCGCCCGACGAACCCGAGAACGCCCACGCGCGCATGGCGGAGACGTTTCTCGGGACGAGCGAGTCGGTGCGCATTCTGGGCGGAAAGCTCCGGATCGGCGATGGCAGTCCGTGGTGCTGGATGGAACTCGACGGGCCGCATGAACGGCGTGTCGCCGTTCACATTGCGGGCGATGCAGATCGACGGCGCCCGGCGGTTTCGCCGCCGGCGCCCGATTAAGCCAGTGCCTGCCGCGAAGAGGCTTTCAGCATACGTTCGGCAAGAAGCGTCGCCTGCCTTGGTTTCCGGCGGCCATACGAAGCTTGATCTCCGAATCAGATTCGCTCGAACCGGGCACCCGGTTGCTCGCCAGCCCTGCACCGTGGATGAGGCTGCGACGGCCCGGGGGATCAGCAAACCGGCATGGAAAACCACGCGACCGGGATTTTTCTGCACACTAAGGCGGCGTGGCGCACACTAAGGCGGCGTGGCGCCGCCGAACGCTCCGCCGTCTACCTGATGGACTCCCCAGCCGGCCGCGGCGCCACGGCGGCTCCGGGACTGCTCCGACCCGGAACGCTGCGTTGCCGTATTTCTGGGGCTTCGATTCTCGACTAAGCTATTTGCCTGACAGGGAGGTCTAGTCGATCGGTCCGAACCCGGTCGGCAGGAGCTTTCGTGAAAAAACTTCCTCCCCATCCGTAGGAAATAATCATGCGTAAGTGGTTGATCGTCCTTGTGCTGATGCTGACGAATCCGAGTGCATATGCCGAGGAAATCGCGCTGCCATACAAGGGCTTGACCCTTCTGGCCAACCTCGAAACCACGGGCGATGACTGGCGCAAGGGGCCCGTGGTCCTGCTGCTGCACGGCACGATCGCGCACGGGCGCATGGAGATCATGAGTGGCCTGCAGACCGCGTTGAAGGATCGCGGTGTAACCACGTTGTCCCCAACCCTAAGCCTGAATCTGGACCGACGCGAGGGGATGTACGACTGCAAGGTTCCGCACACCCACCGGCATTCCGATGCGGTCGGCGAAGTGGATGTGTGGACCCGCTGGCTGCGGGAACAGGGCGTGGAACGACTCTCGGTGCTGGGGCACTCGCGCGGGGGCAACCAGATTGCCCGATATGCCGCGGAGCATCCCGAAGCTGCGCTGGAGGCGGTGTTTCTGATCGCACCGGGGCAGTGGGACCCGGAAGAGATCTTTGCGAACAATGTCGGCGGGGCCGGGTGGCCGAAGCCGACGCAGATCAAGGAAGCCGAGCGCCTGGTCGCCGCGGGGCGTGGCGGCGAGATGATTCAATCGGTGTTTTTCCTGCATTGTCCGGATACCGTGGTCACGGCTGAGTCGCTGGACAACTATTACGTTCGCGCCGCGGAACACATGACCTTTGACCTCGCGCGGCGCATCAAGGCGCCGGTGACCTTTTTCGTTGGCACACAGGACACGGTGCAGCCTGGACTGGTCCAGGCTGCCACGGCGTTCGCCGAAAGCAATCCGGCCCAGGTCGTCGTCATCGATGGCGCGGATCACTTCTTCCGTGACCTGTATCTCGAAGACATCGCCGACAGGATCGCCGCGACGCTCGGCGGCTAGAGACCACGATGTCACATCACAGCGGCAGCTGTCATTGCGGCGCGGTGACCTTCGAGTTCGACGGACCACCGGTCGAGGCCGGCATCCGCTGCAACTGTTCGATCTGCCGGCGCAAGGGCGCACTGATGACGAACTTCACCGTCGCACCCGACGAACTGAAGGTGAAGATCGAGCCCGGGGCGCTCGGCACCTACACGTTCTGCAGCGGCGTTGCCAAACACCATTTCTGCCGGCGTTGCGGCATCTACACCTTCCACGTCACGATCCGCAAACCCGGGCACTACCGCATCAATGTCGGCTGCCTGGATGGGGTGGATTCGCTGTCCCTGCCGTGGGAACTGTTCGACGGCGCTTCGCTTTGAAAGGCCGCTGATGTTCAGTTCGTTTGTGCGAACCGCGCCTTGATCTCGCGCTTGAGGATCTTGCCGGTCGGCCCTTTCGGCAGGGTATCCAGAAATGCGGACAGGCGTGGCACCTTGTAGGCGGCGAGGTGCTCGCGGGTGTAGGTCTCCATTGCCTCGTGATCCATGCTTGCGCCGGACCGTAACGCGACCACGGCCATGACTTCCTCGCCATGGGTTTCGCTCGGCACGCCGATGACGGCGGCCTCGACGATGTCGGGGTGCCCGTAAAGCACTTCCTCGATCTCGCGCGGATAGATATTGAACCCGCCGCGCAGGATCATTTCCTTTTTGCGGTCGACCACGCTCACGCGGCCGTCCTCATCCATCACGCCGATGTCGCCGGTGCGAAACCAGCCGTCGCGCAGGACTTCGGCGGTTTCCTCCGGGCGTTTGTAATACCCCTTCATGATGTTCGTGCCGCGGATGGCGATCTCGCCGCGCTCGCCGAGCGGCAGCGGCGCCCAGTCATCGTTGAGGATGCGGACCTCGCACAGCGATATGGCCGGGCCGACGGTGCCGGGCTTGCGCTCCAGCATCAGCGTGTTGAAGCACGCGACCGGGCTGGTTTCGGACAGGCCGTAGCCCTCCTGGATCGGCACGCCGAACTTCTGTTCGAACCCGTGCAGCACCTCGACCGGCAGCGCCGCGCCGCCGGAGACCGCGTAGCTCAGGCTCTCGAACTGCTCGCGGGTCGCCAGCGAATCGGCAAGCAGTGCGATGTACATGGTCGGCACACCGGCGAAGAACGTCACGCGATGTGCGCGAATGAGTTTCGCCGCATCGGTGGCACTGAAGCGCGGCAGGAGCGAGATGGTCGCACCGCTCATCAGAAAGCCGTTCTGCAGCACGGTCTGACCGAAGGAATGAAACAGCGGCAGCGCCGCAAGGCCGACATCACCCGGACCGAGCAGTCGCAAGCTGCCGGGTTCGCGCTGGAACAGGCGTTCGGCGACGAAACGCGCGTTGTCGTACAGGTTGAAATGCGTGAGTTCCGCGCCTTTCGGGCGGCCGGTGGTGCCGGAGGTATAGAGGATCACCGCCGTGTCGTCCGGGCCGCTCGCGCAGGGGTCGAAGCCTGTCCGACCCGCCGCTGCCATGGCGGCGGCCAGATCCACGCAGCCCTCGGGCAGCGGGTCGGCAAATCCCGGTGCGCGCACCACAAACACCTGAACATTTCCCGCACGTTGCGCGCCTTCCAGCGCTTCGGTCAGGAATCCGGACCAGACGATCAGCGCCTTCGCATCCGAATCACCCAGGTGATAGGCCACCTCGTCGGCGACGAACAGCACGTTCATCGGCACGACCGTCGCGCCCGTGGCGAGAATGCCGTAGTAGCCGACCGGAAACTGCGGCACGTTCGGCATGATCAGTCCGACGTGATCCCCGCGACCGATGCCATGCGTCGCGAGCACGTTCGCGCAGGCCTGAATCTGTGCCGCCAGTTGCGAGTAGCTGATCGTCAGTTCGCCGAGCCGGATCGCCGGCAGGTCGGGATGGCGCTCGGCGGAACGCAGCGGCAGTTCGGCGAGATTCAGGCTCATGGCGGCTGGATGCTCCGTGGTGGTACGCGCTGGACGGCGCGGCGCCCTGAGTATACTGATCCGCGCCAGCATCCTTCCGTCCCGCATCCTCGCGAACCGCCATGCAGCACGAATCCGTCTCCCAGCGCGAACGTTTCGACTTCGACAACGCCAGCGGCCAGCGGCTCGCCGCACTGCTGGAAAGGCCGCGCGGCACCATCCGTGCTGTGGCGCTGTTTGCGCACTGCTTCACCTGCTCGAAAGACATTGGTGCCGCGACCCGCATCGCACGCGAACTCGCCGCGCGCGGGTTTGCGGTGCTGCGCTTCGACTTCACCGGGCTCGGTTCCAGCGAGGGCGATTTCGCCAACACGAACTTCACCTCGAACGTATCGGATCTGCTGGCCGCGGCCGACGCCCTGCGGGAGCGGTTCCACGCGCCGAGCGTGCTGATCGGCCACAGTCTCGGTGGCGCCGCCGCGCTGACGGCCGCAGCGCACATCCCGGAATGCCGCGCGGTCGTGACGATTGCCGCGCCCAGCGATCCCGCCCACGTGACCACGCATTTTGACACCCACGCAATCGAGCGCGACGGCGCGGCCGAGGTGGAGATCGCCGGTCGCCGGTTTCGCATTCAGCGCCAGTTTCTTGAGGATATTCGCGCGCACCGGGTGCTGGATGCCTTGCCCGATCTGGACCGCGCGCTGTTGATCCTGCACGCGCCGGCCGATGACGTGGTGGACATCGATCACGCGCGGCGTCTGTACGAGGCGGCGCGTCACCCGAAGAGTTTCGTGACCCTGGACGACGCCGATCATCTGCTCAGCCATCCGGCCGATGCGCAGTATGCGGCCGACGTGATCTCGGTCTGGGCGTCGCGCTATCTCGCCGAACCCGTGGAAATGGTGGATTCGCACAGTCACTGGCCCGAACTCGCGCAGGGCGAGGCGCTCGCGGTCGAAAAAGGCCCGGCCTATGGGCAGGACATCTGGATGGCGAACCACAAGCTGCGTGCCGATGAACCGCGCGAGCATGGCGGGCAGGATTCCGGCGCGAGCCCGTACGAACTGTTGCTTGCCGCGCTCGGGGCCTGCACGTCCATGACCCTGCGCATGTACGCGAACCACAAGGGGCTGAAACTCGACGGGGTGGCCGTCAGGCTACGCCATTCACGCGTGCATGCGGAAGACTGTCAGGACTGCGAATCGAAGGGCGGCAAGGTCGACGTGATCGAACGCGAGATCGACGTGCGCGGCGATCTGACACAGGAACAGCGCGAACGCATGGTCGAGATCGCGATGCGCTGCCCGGTCGCCCGTACCCTGACCTCCGAGATCAAGATCCGCAGTCGGCTGGCGGAGTAAATTCGCTCAAGGCCTCGTTGCCATTCGCGCGAGCTGTTCGTAACGCGCGTGATAACGATGCCCGTCCTGCTCTATCGGGCTGCACCAGCCGCTGGATAGAACGGTTTCGTTGAGTGAGCTGGTGCTCGGCCCGAACCTGATGCCAGCCACTTTGGTTGGCTGTCCCCTCTCGACTTCCCAGATATAGGCAAGTTTTCGACCGGCGATCTGTTGTCCAGTCAGCTGGTAAACAGGTTGCTTTCGTGACTCGCTCAGAAACACCGCCCGCAAATATCGGACGTGGTCAGGGTGATCGCACTTCAGGCCGGCGAGCACCAGCGCATCTCCGTTCCAGAGATGGATCGTTCCGTCGGAGTCGATTTGCTCGACTTCGTGAAGATCATCTAGCGGCGGGATCGGCGGCCCGGGATATTCCCTGTCAATCCGCTGATACTCGGCAAGCATCGAATCTAGGCGCCTCTTTCCGCTTGATGATGGTGAGCATTCCTCTACATCGCCGCTTGGAGTCTGGTGCGCGCACGCGGAAACCGAAATTTCGATGGAATTGTTGTCAGCCGGTTGTTGGCCGCATGCCGCTGTCAACAGTACGAGCAACAGGCCGGCAATCAGTCTCATAAGGCTATCTGGATGAGTTTGATGGAGAGTGATTGGGGTCGGTGGGAAGTGACGTATCGTTGATGCGCTCGCCAGAAGCAGCCTAGGGGTCAAATGGCAGGGAAAGTTTTGCAAATGCCGCAAATGCTGTCACCACAGACCCGATTGCAAAGTATCCCCAAAAAACTGCACCTGCACCATGGACAAAGGCGGCGCCGGAAATCAATGGAAATAACAGTGTTGCCACGAACAGTCCCGCGATCATCGCCCAAACAGACACCGACGGCACCGATAGAGTGGCGCGACAATTCGGACAGTTGATTGGTTTTGCCCGCGTGCACGCAAGCTTTTCCAGTAGTTGTATCGACTGGGTATTGCAACTCGGGCAAACAAGCATGCTTGCGGTCCTTGCGTGATTTGCAGTGGCGACGGGTATGGGGGTGATCTTTCGGATCTTGGGGATGCGGTGATCTGATGCGGAATTAGTATGGTTGAGTCTTGTTCGTCACTTCGTGATGGAATCTCAGGCCTAGGGCTGCAACAACCTCAAGCACCGCATCAAAACGTGGTGAGAGATCGCCGGAAGGTGCCTTGTACAGACTCTCTCGGGTGACTTCGGCATCACACGCCACCCGAGACATGCCATTCGCGCGCGCGATGTCGCCGAACGCTTTGGCGATGAATGCAGGGTCACCATTGGCCTCTTCCATGCACGCTTCAAGATAAGCCGCCATTTCTTCTCTCGATCGCGCGCGATCCTGATTATCGCGTTGGGTTTCGCGGTCCGTGCTGTGCTTCTCCATCGGGCGAGAGTAGTCGGCCTGCGATGGCTGGTCAACATTCTGTGGCGATGCTGCTAGTCAGTTGTGTCGGCGGCGTGCGATGAGATCCCACACGCCATGGCCAAGACGCAGGCCGCGCTGTTCGAATTTTGTCGCGGGCCGCCAGTCGGGTCGCGCCGAATACGCGCCGGGGCCGGCGCTGTTTTCGAACGCCATGTGTCGGTCGAGCGCATCGAGCATGTGTTCGGCGTAGTCCTGCCAGTCGGTTGCCAGATGCAGGATGCCGCCGGGTTTCAGCCGGCTCGCGACGAGCTCCAGAAACTCCGCGGTGACCAGCCGTCGCTTGTGATGACGCTTCTTGGGCCACGGGTCCGGAAACCAGACCAATATGCGGTCGAGGGACTCCGGCGTGAACGCCGTCTTGAGAAATCCGATGGCGTCACCGCGCAGCACACGGACGTTGGTCAGTCCGAGTCGTTCGATGCCCGCGAGCAGGTGACCGACACCCGGCGGATGCACGTCGACGCCGATGAAGTCACTGTCCGGGGCTTTGGCCGCAAGTTCCAGCAGCGCCTCGCCATTGCCGAAACCGATCTCGAGCGTCTTCGCCGTGTCGCGAGCGAACACGGCGTTCCAGTCCACCGCAGCGTTGCCGGGTTCCACGCCCCAGACGGGCCACAGGTGTTCGAGCGCGCGGGTCTGCGCGACGGTGATGCGTCCGGCGCGCAGCACGAACGAGCGCACGCTGCGGCGCGCGGTGTCGTCAGACATGGAAACGGATCGTGACTGTGGCGCGCGCGGGCTGGATCAGCTCACGACACCCTGCGTGGGCGACGAGGCGCTCGCGTGGCGGCGCCGCGGCATGCGCCCGGCAAGGAACGCCTCGCGGCCGGCCTCGATGGCCTTTTTCATCGCCGAGGCCATGAGCACGGGATGTCGGGCCTCGGCGATTGCGGTGTTCATCAGCACGCCGTCGCAGCCGAGTTCCATCGCGATGGAGGCATCCGATGCGGTGCCTACGCCGGCATCGACGATGATCGGCACCCTGGCGTTCTCGACGATCTCGAGCAGGTTGTAGCGGTTCTGGATGCCGAGACCCGAACCGATCGGCGCGGCCAGCGGCATGACCGCCACGCAGCCCATCTCTTCCAGTCGCTTGGCGATGATCGGGTCGTCGCTGGTGTAGACCATGACCTCGAAGCCGTCGGCGATCAGGGTTTCCGCGGCCTCCAGCGTCGCCGTGACATCGGGATACAGGGTCTTGCTGTCGCCGAGCACCTCGAGCTTCACGAGCTTGTGACCGTCGAGCAGCTCGCGCGCCAGCAGGCAGGTGCGCACGGCGGTCTTGGCGTTGTAGCAGCCGGCGGTGTTCGGCAGGATCGTGAAGCGGTCCGGCGGCACGACCTCAAGCAGGTTCGGCTCGTTGGCGTTCTGACCGATGTTCGTGCGCCGCACGGCGACGGTGACGATCTGCGCGCCGCTAGCGTCGATCGCCGCGCGGGTTTCATCGAGATCCTTGTACTTGCCGGTGCCGACCATCAGGCGCGAAGAAAACTCGCGTCCGGCGATGGTCAGCAGGTCCGCGCCGGCGTTGGCGGATTGCAGGTCGAATGCTTGGCTCATCTTCTTGCTGAAGCAATAAAGTGGGGGTCAGCCGCCGCCGATGGCATGGACGATCTCCACGCGGTCGCCGGCGTTCAGGCGATGCGAGTCCAGCCGGCTGCGCGGCACGATCTCCTCGTTGACCTCCAGCGCGAGCCGGCGGCCGGCCAACTCCAGCCGCTCGATCAGACCGGCGGCGGTCAGGTCGCCCGGCACCTCGTGCGGCTCGTCGTTGACGTAGATGCGGATGGGCGGCTGCATGGACTGGCTGGATCGGCTTCGGGGCGGGTCTTGCAAACCGCCCCGTGGGCCGAAGTCTACACCGGCCGGGCGGGTGGGGCGATTGCGCTCGTCTACAATCTCCGAATCGATCCACGGTGCCGTGCGGCACCCCCGCACGAGTTCACGCGAAACACCATGCCCGAACGGTCCCCAGACCTGATTTCCCTTGACGAGGCCGGCACGCTCGACAGCCTGTTCATGCGCCGCGTCGAGCGCAGCGCCGACCGCGTCGCCTACCTGACGCATGACCGGGCGACCGACACCTGGATCGAGAGCACCTGGGGCGAGGTCGGCCATGCGGTCGCCTGCTGGCAGGCGGCGCTGCGCGCCGAGGGGCTGAAGCCCGGCGACCGCGTCGCGGTGCTGCTCAGGAACTGCAAGGAGTGGGTGATCTTCGATCAGGCCGCGCTCGGGCTCGGGCTGGTCGTCGTGCCGCTGTATACCGAGGACCGCCCGGAGAACGCCGACTTCGTGCTGACCGATTCCGGCACGCAGCTGCTGTTGATCCAGGACACCGGCCGCTGGCGGCGGCTCAGGGCCGCGCTTGGCGAAAACTCACCGCTGCGGCGGGTGTGGATTCTGGAGCCCGGACGCGACGGTGCCGAAGAGGCCGCCGCCGATGAACGCGTGCGGCTGGTGCCGGACTGCGTGCGCCACACCGGCGCCGCGGCGGCCCGGCGCGCGGGCGATCCGCACGAACTCGCCTCGATCGTCTACACCTCCGGCACCACGGGCCGGCCGAAGGGTGTGATGCTCTCGCATCACAACATGCTGTCGGTCGCGTATTCGGCGCTGACTATGATCGACATCTACGCCGAGGACCGCATGCTGTCGTTCCTGCCGCTGTCGCACACCCTGGAGCGCACCGGCGGCTACTACCTGCCGATGCTTGCCGGGTGCAGCGTGGCGTATTCGCGCTCGGTCGCGCAGCTCGCCGCGGACATTGAGGCGGTGCGCCCGACCATTCTGATCTCGGTGCCGCGCATCTTCGAGCGGGTCTACGCGCGGCTCAACGACCAGCTGCGCAGCCAGTCGACCGTGGCGCGCTGGCTGTTCGGTTCGGCCGTGGCGGTCGGCTGGCGGCGGTTTCTGCGCAGCCAGGGTCGCGCGCGCTGGCACCCGAACCAGCTGGCCTGGCCGGTGCTGCGCAGTCTCATCGCCACGCGCCTGCACCAGCGTCTGGGCGGCGCGCTGCGCCTTGCGGTCAGCGGCGGCGCGGCCCTGCCGCCGGCCGTGGCACGCACCTTCCTCGGCCTCGATGTCACCATCCTGCAGGGCTACGGCCTCACCGAGACCAGCCCGGTGATCAGCGTGAACCTGCCCGCCGACAACGACCCGCACAGCGTCGGCGTGCCGCTGCGTGGCGTGGAGGTGCGCATCGGAGCGGATGACGAACTGCTCGTGAAGACCCCGGGCTGCATGCTCGGCTACTGGAACAACGATGCCGCGACGCGCGCGATGATCGACGCCGACGGCTGGCTGCACACCGGCGACCAGGCGCGCGTCGACGACGGCCACATCTACATCACCGGCCGGCTCAAGGACATTCTCGTGCTTTCCAATGGCGAGAAGCTGCCGCCGGGCGACATGGAACTCGCGATCGTGCTCGACGACCTCATCGAACAGGTCATGGTCGTCGGCGAGGGCCGGGCGTACCTCGCGGCGCTCGTGGTGCTGAGCGCGGAACACTGGCCGGCCTTTGCGCGTACGTTGGACCTGGACCCGGCCGCACCGGCAAGCCTCGCGGCGCCCGCGGCGCACAACGCCGTATTGGCGCGAATCCGCGCGGCGCTGAAGGGCTTTCCCGGCTACGCGAAGATCCGCCGGGTGCATCTGGCACTGGCGCCCTGGACGGTCGACAATGGCCTGCTGACGCCGACGCTGAAGGTCCGCCGTGCCGAGGTCGCGCGGCGTTTCGCCGCCGAGATTGAGGCGCTGTACGCCGGCGGGCCGGCCGACTGAATCGATGACCGCGCGGCTTGCAGCCGGCTTTCGCCATCGCGTAGAGTCCCGGCGACCCTTCCCTGACCCCGGCTTCCCCGCTTGAATACGATTCCCGTGCAGTTCCGGCGCGTCCTTTCCGGCATGCGCCCGACCGGCCGGCTGCACCTCGGCCACTACCACGGCGTGCTGAAGAACTGGGTGCGCCTGCAACACGAGTTCGAATGCTTTTTCTTTGTGGCGGACTGGCATGCGCTGACCACGCATTACGACAGCTCGCGCGACATCGAGGCGCATGTCTGGGACATGGTCATCGACTGGCTCGCCGCCGGTGTCGATCCGGGCGATGCGCGCATCTTCGTGCAGTCGCGCGTGCCCGAACATGCGGAACTGCACCTGCTGCTGTCGATGATCACGCCGCTCGGCTGGCTCGAACGCGTGCCGAGCTACAAGGATCAGCAGGAACGGCTGAAGGAACGCGACCTGGGCACCTACGGCTTTCTCGGTTATCCGTTGCTGCAGGCGGCCGACATCCTGATCTATCGCGCCGGGCAGGTCCCGGTTGGCGAGGATCAGGTCGCGCACGTGGAGCTGACCCGCGAGGTCGCGCGCCGGTTCAACCACATCTACGGTCGCGAGCCGGAGTTCGAGGAGAAGGCCGAGACCGCGGCGCGCAAGATGGGCAAGAAGGCCGCGAAGCTCTATGCGAATTATCGTCGCGCCTACCAAGAGCAGGGCGACAGTGCCGCATTGCAAAGCGCCCGCGCACTGCTCGAAACCCAGCAGAACCTGACCGTCGCCGATCGAGAGCGGCTGTTCGGCTATCTCGAGGGCACCGGCAAGGTCATCCTGCCCGAACCGCAGCCGCTGCTGACCGAGGCGTCGAAGATGCCCGGGCTGGACGGCCAGAAGATGTCGAAGTCCTACAACAACACCATTGCACTGCGTGACGAACCGGACACGGTCGCGCAGTCACTGCGCACCATGCCGACCGATCCGGCGCGCGTGCGCCGCAACGATCCGGGCACGCCAGAGAAGTGTCCGGTCTGGGCGTTCCACAAGGTCTATTCCGACGAAGCGACTCGGCAGTGGGCGCATGCCGGCTGCACCAGCGCGGAGATCGGTTGCATCGACTGCAAGCAGCGCGTCATCGATGCGGTGCTTGATGAACTGCGTCCCATGCAGGAGCGTGCGCGCGAATACGAACAGCAGCCGGAACTCGTGCGCACGATCGTCAACGAAGGCTGCGACGCGGCGGCCACGGTCGCGCGCGAGACCCTGGCCGATGTACGCGCGGCGATCGGCCTGAACTACCGATGAGCGAATCCGCTCCGGAACAAACCGAGATGCCGTTCGCCGTGGTCTCGGGCGAGGCTTGGACGACGCTGCCGAAGGACCTCTACATCCCGCCGGATGCGCTCGAGGTCTTTCTGGAGACCTTTTCCGGGCCGCTCGATCTGCTGCTGTATCTGATCAAGCGACAGAACCTCGACATCCTCGATATCCCGATCGCGGAGATCACGCGCCAGTACATGGACTACGTCGAGCTGATGAAGGACATGAAGCTCGAACTGGCCGCGGAATACATGGTCATGGCCGCGATGCTCGCCGAGATCAAGTCGCGCATGCTGCTGCCGCGCCCGCCCAACGCCGGCGAGGACGAGGACGATCCGCGCGCCGAACTCGTGCGTCGCCTGCAGGAATATGAGCGTTTCCGCCAGGCCGCGGAGGACCTCGACGTGCTGCCGCAACTCGGCCGCGACGTGTTCCCGGTCGGTGCCGAATATCCGCATCCGCGTCGCGAGCGTCCGCCGCCGGCACCGCAGCTGACCGAACTCCTGCTGGCGTTCGCCGATGTCGTGCGGCGCGCGGAGTTGTTCGAACATCATCACGTGCGGCGCGAGCCGCTCAGTGTGCGCGAGCGCATGGTGCGCATACTCTCGCTGTTGCCGGAAGACGGCGTCGTGCAGCTCGCCGACCTGATCGACCCGACCGAGGGCCGGCTCGGCGTGGTCGTGTCGTTCCTGGCCGTGCTCGAACTGGTGAAGGAATCCCTGTTGAAAATCGTGCAGAACGAACCCTACGGACCGATCCATCTGTTCGTGCATGGCGGTCCGGCGCAGGAAGAGAGCGATGTCGAATCCTGATCTGAAATCCATCGTCGAGGCCGCGTTGCTGGCCGCCGGCAAGCCGCTCGATGTCGACGCGATCGTCGCGCTGTTCGCGCTTGACGAGGCGCCCACACGCGAAGAGGTTCGCACAGCGCTCGACGCGCTCTCCGCGGAGTGCGAAGGCCGCGGCATCGAACTCGTGCGGGTGGCCTCGGGCTGGCGCTACCAGGTGCCCGCGCGGCTGGCGCAGTGGGTCTCGCGACTGTGGGAGGAACGCCCGCAGCGCTATTCGCGTGCGTTGATGGAAACCCTGGCGCTGATCGCCTATCGCCAGCCGATCACGCGCAGCGAGGTCGAGGACGTGCGTGGCGTGGCGGTGTCAACGAACATCATCCGCACGCTGCTCGATCGCGACTGGATCCGGGTGGTCGGCCAGCGCGATGTCCCGGGCCGCCCGCAGCTGTTCGGCACCACGCGCGGATTTCTCGATTCCTTCGGGCTTCAGTCGCTCGAAGATCTCCCATCGCTTGCCGAGATCCGCGACCTCGATTCGATCAGCGCCGAGATGGAACTGTCGCTGCCCGGCTTCGAGCCGGTCGCCGGCGACGGTAACGACGAAGTCACGGGCGAGCAGATCGCCGTCGTTGTGGACGATCCGAACGCCGACGCACCGGCAGCGCTGGAGAAAGACGCCACGGCCGCGGAATCGCCGGACGAAGACGGCGCGCAGACGCTGCACTGATGGCTGGGAAGCGCCCGGGTGCGCCGCCGCAGCGTCTGCAGAAGATCCTCGCCGCGATGGGCCTGGGCTCGCGGCGTGAGATCGAACGCTGGATCGCCGCGGGCGAGGTAACGGTCAACGGCAGGGTCGCGACCGTCGGGACATCCGCCGCACCCGGCGATCGCGTCACCGTGCGCGGCCGGCCGGTCAATCTCGCTAAGGCGCCGAGCATCCAGGTCCTCGCCTATCACAAGCCCGAGGGCGAGGTCGTTGCGCGCAGCGATCCCGAGGGTCGTCCGACGGTGTTCGAGCGCCTGCCCAAACCCGCACGCGGGCGCTGGATTGCCATCGGTCGACTCGACCTGAACACCTCGGGTCTGCTCCTGCTAACCACCGACGGCGCACTGGCGAACACGCTGATGCATCCATCCGCGCAGATCGAGCGTGAATACGCCGTGCGCGTGCGCGGCGAGATCGACGAGGCACTGATTCGCCGTCTCGTATCGGGCGTCACGCTCGAAGATGGCCCGGCGCGGTTCGAAGATGTGGTCTATTCCGGTGGCGAGGGGCTGAATCACTGGTTTCATGTCGTGCTCTGCGAGGGGCGCAAGCGCGAGGTGCGACGATTGTGGGAATCCCAGGGCGTCGTGGTCAGTCGACTGAAGCGCGCGCGCTTCGCGAACGTGACCATTTCCGGGCTTCGCCCCGGCACTTCGCGCGAACTCACCGCCGACGAAATCGCATCGTTGCGGGGCTATGTTTCGGCGCGCGCGAAGATCAGTCCCGATGCCGCGGCGGCGGACTGAACTGAGGGGCCGGCATGTCGCGCAAATCCATCCGGCTCGACGAACGCCTGCACGGTTATCTGCTCGACCATTCGCTGCGCGAGAGCGCAACGCTTGCGGCATTGCGCGAGGAAACCGCAAAGCTTGCCGAAGCGAACATGCAGATCGCCCCGGAACAGGGCCAGTTCCTGCGCCTGCTGGTGCATCTGGCGGGCGCACGCTCCGCGCTCGAAATCGGCACGTTCACCGGTTACAGCGCGATCTGCATCGCCGAAGCGCTGGGTAACGAAGGGCGCCTGATCTGCTGTGATCGCTCGACCGAATGGACCGACATCGCGCGGCGCTGGTTTGAGCGTGCGGGTGTGGCCGGGCGCATCGAACTGCGTGTGCAGCCGGCGCTAAGGACGCTCGATGAACTGCTCGCCGATGATCGTGTCGCGGGGTTCGACTTCGCGTTCATCGACGCGGACAAGACTGCCTACGACGAGTATTACGAGCGGTGTCTGCAACTTGTGCGCGTCGGCGGGCTCATTGTGTTCGACAACATGCTCTGGGACGGCGCGGTCGCGGATCCGACCGTGACCGATGCGGATACCGAGGCCCTGCGAGCGATGAATCGCAAGCTGCGCGATGACGATCGCATCGAGCTCTCATTGCTGCCGCTGGCTGACGGCGTAACGCTCGCGCGCCGCCTGCGCTGATGGCGCTGCGCGCGGCCGGCCGGCAGCTGCGCGAGATTCACAAACGATTGCTTACCGCACACGGCCCGCAACACTGGTGGCCGGCGAATTCGGCATTCGAGGTCATGGTCGGAGCGGTGCTGACCCAGAACACCGCGTGGACCAATGTCGAGCGCGCCATTGCCGCACTGCGCTCCGACGCGTTGCTTGGGCCCGAAGCGATTCTCGCCGCCGATGAGGTGCGACTCGCCGCTGCGCTGCGGCCGTCGGGCTATTTCAACGTCAAGGCGCGCCGACTGCGCGCGCTGTGCGCGTGGCTGGTCGAGCTGGGCGGTGTGGATGGCGCGGCGGGTCTTGGCGTGACGCAGCTGCGCGCGAGTCTGCTCGGCGTGCACGGCATCGGGCCGGAGACCGCCGACGATATCGTGCTCTATGCGTTCGGTCATCCGGTGTTCGTGATCGATGCCTACACGCGCCGGCTCTACGCGCGCCTCGGACAGATCGATGGCGATGAACCCTACGAACAACTACGGGGGTGGTTCGAGCAATCATTCGGCCCGGATACGGGTCTCTTCAACGAACACCACGCGCTGATCGTCCGCCATGCCAAGGACGTCTGCCGAAAGCGTGTGCCGCACTGCGGGCATTGCGTTCTGTCCGGCCGTTGCGCGGCGTATCGAACGGACCCTTCGCGGGCTGTAGTTAGGTTCCCGGTCCGGTGATATCTTCCAGACCTGCTGTTCTTGTGAGGTAAGGGAATGTCTGCGTTTCGGGCGATCGCCGCGGTTTTGTGTCTGGGCCTGGTACCCGGAGCGTGTATGGCGGGGTTGAGTGAAGACGATATCCTTCGCCGGCCGCTGGCCGACATCGAGCGGATGCTGCCCGACGAGCATCCGACCGCTTACTACCTGTATGCGGCGCGCCTGTTCCAGGAAGGGCGAAAGGACGATTCGGTGTTCTGGTTCTACGCCGGGCAGTTGCGTTACCGGTTTTATCTCAGCGCCAACCCCGGGCTGCCGCCTGATGGCGACCCGGCGGTGATGTCCTCACTGAACGCGACGATTGGGCAGACCATCAACGAATATGCCGGTGGAGACGTACAACTTTGGAGCGGTTCAATCGACCGCGCGCTTGCATGGGATGCCGCGACTGACAACGGATTTACGTCGAAGACGGCCCATAATAAACAGTGGAACGAGGTCCGCACGGGCCTGAGCCAGCTTCGCGATATGATCACAAGCCAGGCCGATCAGATTCGCGCGCAGCGAGCGAAGGCTGGAATGCCGAACCGATAGGACGCTGGCGTTTGATGTGCTGCCCAAGAGCGAGGCGATGACAGACGATCTCTTCGAGATCATTGACCGCATGGACGCGCCGGGCTTTGCAAGCCGGTTTGCGCAGGACGGTCGCTTCCGGTTCGCGAACATGCCGCAGATCTGCGGTCGCGGTTGTGTGCAGGAGTTTGTCGCTGGATTCTTCAGTTCGATCGCCGGGCTATCGCATACCGTCCGGCGCAGCTGGGATACCGCGGACGGTGTCGTCTGCCATGGTGACGTCACCTATACCCGAAAGGACGGATCAACACTCACGGTGCCATTTGCGGTGATCTACACGGCGGACGACGACGGCATACGCGATTACCGAATCTTCATGGACGCCTCGGCGCTGTAACGGTTTTGAGTGCATGAGCAACGCAAACGGTGCGTGATACGCACCCTGCATGTGCGGTGTGAGTAGGGTGCGCACGGCGCACCGGTGCCAGCGGCCTTTGAACCACAGAGGCGCAGAGGGTGCAGAGGTTTTTCGGGAGCAAGGGTGCCCACGGCGCACCGTGTTCAATGATCACACGCCGGAAATGGTGCGTGATACGCACCCTACATGTGCGGTGTGAGTAGGGTGCGCACGGCGCACCGGAAGGCGATTGAAATGCCGCATGCGGTGCGTAGTACGCACCCTACATGGGCGAACCGAGAACGGGGCGTGGACGCAATCCGGCGCGTTGTACGGCTTCGCCGAGCTGGCGCGTGAGCGGTCCGTCGTCGACCTCCCACTGGCCGTCTGCAACGCGCGCGCCGGTTTCGGCATTGAACACCACATAACTCGAACGCGAGTAATGCGGCAGTCGCCGCGCCAGCGCGCTGATCAGGGGCGGGCGGTTACAGATCAGGCGACCAACGGGAACGTCCATCGCATTGCGTTTCACGCTCGCCACGCAGTGGTTCCCGAGATCGTATGTTTTGCCTGATGCGGTGAACGCGCCCGTGGTTTGCGCGTCTTCCGGGTCGGCCAAGCCGTTGCCCTGCCGAAACAGCCAAGCGGGTTGTTCGAGGTCGAACGGCTGGTCGTCGTCAAGGATGCGCGCGCCGGGATACCGTGCGCTCCAGGCGTCGGCCAGCGCCCGCCAGGCCGTGGCCTGCTCCGGGTCTGTAGCGGCGGGCAGTGCCAGCGTCAGGGTCTGCGCGCCGAACAGCTCGCCGAACGAAGGCGGAATCTCCGCCGCGTCGACGCGCCGGAACAGATCAAACTGCGGGTCGATATCCACGCGCAGGGGTTCGGCCGACAGGGCGATCGCGAAGGTCTGATCTCTGGTGTTCATGCTCACCGTCGTTTCGAACGCAGCCGGATCGTCGCGAAGCGTGATCGCGATCGGGATGCGCAGTCGGTACGCGGGGGCATCCTGCGTCTGACGAAGTCGCAGATTCAGAGTGTATTGGCCGTCGGCGGTCTTTTCGGCGCGCACCGGTTCGAGCTTCAGTATTGGCGCACCTGTGCGCTCGATCCACTGTGCAAACTCATCGCTCAGATCAGCGCCACTGGTCCGCTCGAAGCTTTCCCGCAGGTCGTCGAACCCGGCGCGTTCGAAGCGGTGCCGCGCGATGAAATCACGCAGGCCGGCGATGAATACCTGGTCGCCAAGGCGCACACGCAGCATGTGCCACAGGAACAGGGACTTTCCGTAGCCCACGGCCTGGGTCGCCTCGGAATGGCGTGCACGGAAGCCGGTGAGCGGAAAGTCGCTGGCCTCGCGCGCGAAGTTCGCATACGACTGGAGCGTGTTACGGCGGTGACGCGCGGCGTCGCCCTGTTTCTCGCGCTCGCGATGATCGGCGAGGTACGAGGTCAGGCCCTCGCTCCAGTTGCCGCCGTCACCGACATACACGCCGTTGCCGAACCAGTTGTGCACGATCTCGTGCGGCAGCGAACTGCGCAGGATGAACGGCAGGCGCAGCACGCGCGGACCGAGCAGCGTGAACCCCGGCATGCCATAGCCGGTCTCGGCGGTGTTCTCGACGATGGCAAACGAGGCGTACGGGTAGGGGCCGAGCAGTCCCGCGTACTCCGCCAGATATTCGCGCGTGACCGGCAGATAGCGTGCGGCGAGTTCCGGGTCCGGCGACTGCAAGAGTGCCTCGACCGGCACCTCGCCGGCGCGATCCATGTAGCGCGCAAACGGCGCCGCGTAGAACCACGCGGCCTCCTGCGGCTCGGAGATGCGAAAGTGTTCGCCGTGTGTGTCGACTGTTCGTTCGCCCTGGCTGACGGCGCTCCAGCCTTGCGGCAAACGCGCATCGAGGCTGAACACGATCGGACGGTCTGCGAGTTCGGGCAGCCAGTACAGGTCTGGCGACAGCGACAGCATGCGATCGGCGGCGGGCGGCCGCCCGTGATAGCGCAGGCGGTACTCGCCGGCGGAATCCGGTTCGACCTGCACCCGCTGGACCGCACCGTGGCGGGAGACCACGCGGGCTGGGGCGTCCACGGCCAGCCACGCACCCAGATTCAGCTCCAGCGGCCCATGCGCGCCGGGCGCCTGCAGGCGATCGGCGATGCTCAGCTCACCACCGGCCGCCGGGAACTCCAGACTGAGTTTGTGCTCAATCGGCGCGGCGGCCGGCACGGGGTTGGCGGCGAGCGCCAGCACCACGAAAGCGCCGGCCCGATACAATGGCGCCGGATCGCCGCGGAACGGAACGATGGCCCGAAGACTGCTGCTGCTCATCTCGCTCATTGTGGCGGACCTGGTCGTGACGCTGCCATTGCACGCAGGCATCGGGCCGGTGATCCACACCGCCCGCGATACCATCGTGGATTTCAGCGAACTCGTCGAGCGCCTTGCCGACAAGCGGGTCGTCTACCTTGGCGAGCAGCACGACCGCTACGACCACCACCTGTTCCAGCTCGAGGTCGCCCGCGCACTGCATGCGCAGGGCCGCGCGCTCGCGATCGGCGTCGAGTGGTTCGACCAGAGCGTGCAGGGCGTACTGGACGAATACCTCGCCGGCGCGATCGACGAGCCCGCCATGCTTGACCGCACCGACTACTACCGGCGCTGGGGCTACGACTTTCGCATGCTGCGACCGGTGCTGCGCTTTGCGCGTGACCGCGGGCTGCCGGTGCTGGCGCTGAACGCGCCGCGCGAACTGACCGAGCGCATCGGTCGCGAGGGGATCGACAGCCTGCTGCCGGCCGAGCGCGCGCAGTTGCCTGCCGAGCTCGATTTCAGCAACCAGGCCTACGATGCGTTCCTGCGCGGCATGCTCGAACAGCACGATGGCGCGCGTGATTTCGAGCGCTTTCGCACCGTGCAGATCGTCTGGGACGAGACCATGGCGCAGAACGCGGCCGACTTTCTGCGTGAGCGCCCGGAATCCCGCATGCTGGTGATCGCCGGCGCCGGGCATCTCATCCATCGCTATGGAATTCCGGATCGTGTCGCGCGGCGCGTGCCGGGTCTGCGCACGGTGGTGCTGCTGAACGTCGAGGGCGACGAGTTCGGTCCGGATGCCGCGGATTTTCGCGTCGCGACCGTGCTCGATGAATTACCGCCAACCGGCAAGATGGGCGTGGTGTTGCACTCGGGCGATCTGGGCGTGCGCGTCGATGCGGTCACCGCCGCCAGTGGTGCCGAGGTGGCCGGCATTCTGCCCGGCGATCGCATCACGCAGATCGACGGGCGCACGGTGCGCAGGTTCGCCGACGTGAAGGCGATCCTGGCCGACCGCCCGCCGGGCGAGACCGTCACCGTGGAGCTTTCGCGGCGCGAACTGCCGGGCGGCGAAACCCAAACTCTACGGCTGGCCGTCGAGCTGCACTGATTGCGCCCCGATCCGATGGCGGGCGCCGTCGGCCGCTAGTCCTCGGCGCACTCCGGGTCGTTGCTGCCGCCGCGGCCATAGGGCATGCGGGTGTGGCCGTAACGGATCGCGAGAATCGTGAACGCCAGCAGCAGCATCGTGCCGCCGATGCCCATCATGGTCTGCCAGCTCATGTCCTTGGAGTCGAGAATGACGTATCGCGCGAGTGCGACGATCGCTATATAGATCGGGTAGCGCACCGGCAGTCGGTGCGATTCGTAGTAGATGCCGACCATCGCCACGACTTCGAGGTAGATGAACAGCAGCAGCAGGTCGGCGAGGTTGACGTGGCGGGCGTCGATGACCTTGTAGACCTCTTCGCCGATGGCGACGATGGTTGCGATCAGAATGATGGCCAGACCCACGTGCTCGACGACATGGATGACCTTCTTCGGCAGGATGGCGCTTTTGTTTTCAGTGTCTTGCATGGCTTATCGCACCTTCATTCCGGGTTTGGCGCCGCTGTCCGGCGCGAGCAGAAACGGGCCGGATTCGTCGTCGCTGGCGGCCAGCACCATGCCTTCGGAGACGCCGAAGCGCATCTTGCGCGGTGCCAGATTAGCGACGGCGATCGTCAGCCGGCCGACCAGGTCCGCCGGGGCGTAGGCCGACTTGATGCCGGCGAACACCTGCCGCTGCGAACCGCCGAGGTCCAGCGTAAGGCGCAGCAGCTTGTCGGCGCCCTCGACCGGCTCGGCCGCAGCGATGCGCGCCACGCGCAGGTCGACCTTCGCGAAGTCGTCGATTGCGATCGTCGCCGCAGCCGATTCGGCCGGCGCGGGTTTCGCTGGCGCCGCAGTGGCCGGGGCGAGATCGGCACTGGAGTTCGTGATCACGGCATCGATTTGAGCACGCTCGATCCGGCCCAGCAACGGTTTGAATGCCTCAATCGCGTGATCCAGGAGCGGGGCACCCAAGCTCGACCAGGTCGGCGCACTGATATTTAGAAACGCCTCGGAGTCGCGCGCGAGTCCGGGTGTCACCGGGCGGAGCGCGCCGATCAGGAGGCGATAGAGGTTCAGCCCGGTGGTGCAGACCAGATGCAATTGCGCGGTCGCGCCGTCGTCTTTCGCGAGCTGCCAGGGCTTGCGCTCGTCGATGTACTGGTTCGCGCGGTCGGCCAGCGCCATGATCTCGCGCATCACCCGCGAATACTCGCGCGCCTCGTACAGCGCGGGCGCTGCGGTTAGTGCCTCGACGTAGCCGGCGTAGCCGGCCGAGTCGTCCAGCGCGGCAGCCAGCCGGCCGTCGAAGCGCTTGGCGATGAATCCCGCACAGCGGCTTGCGATGTTCACGAGCTTGCCGACCAGGTCGGCGTTCACGCGCGCGACGAAGTCGTCGAGATTGAGATCGATGTCGTCGATGCCGGGGCCGAGTTTCGCCGCGAAGTAGTAGCGCAGCGGGTCGGCCGGCAGGTGATCGAGCCAGGTACGCGCGCGGATGAAGGTGCCGCGCGATTTGGACATCTTCTGCCCGTCGACCGTCAGGAACCCGTGCGCGAACACGGCGCTCGGCGTGCGAAAGCCGGCGCCCTTGAGCATGGCCGGCCAGAACAGGCAGTGGAAGCGCGTGATGTCCTTGCCAATGAAATGATAGAGCTCGGTGGTCGCGTCGTCGGTCCAGAAGGCATCGAAATCCAGCCCCTGCGCATTCGCCAGCGCGCGGAAGCTCGCGATGTAGCCGATCGGCGCATCCAGCCAGACATAGAAATACTTGCCGGGCGCGTCGGGAATCTCGAAGCCGAAATACGGCGCGTTGCGCGAGATGTCCCAGGGTTTCAGTCCATCGGCGAACAGCTCCAGCAGCTTGTTCGCGATCTCGGATTGCACATGCCCGCCGCCGCCGATCCAGTTGCGCAGCCAGTCCGCGAACGCCGTGAGATCGAACAGATACTGCTCGGATTCCTTCTCGACGGGTGTCGCACCCGAAACCGCGGAGACCGGATTCTTCAGGTCCGTCGGGTCATACGTCGCGCCGCAGACTTCGCAGCCGTCACCGTACTGATCCGCCGCACCGCAGCGCGGGCAGGTGCCACGGATGAAGCGGTCGGGCAGGAACATGCCCTCAACCGGATCGTAGGCCTGCTGCACGGTCTTCGTGCGGATATGTCCGCCGTCGCGAAGCCGCGTGTAGATGGTCTCGGCGAAGTGGCGGTTCTCGGGTGAGTGCGTGGAGTGGTAATGATCGAAGCCGATGTTGAATCCGGCGAAGTCGGCCTGATGTTCGGCGCCGATGCGATCGATGAGCGCCTCGGGCGTGATGCCCTCGGAACGCGCGCGCAGCATGATCGGCGTGCCGTGCGCGTCGTCGGCGCAGACATAGAACACCTCGTCACCGGCCATGCGCCGGGCGCGTACCCAGATGTCGGTCTGGATGTATTCGACAAGGTGGCCGATGTGGATCGGGCCGTTTGCGTAGGGCAACGCGGAGGTGACGAGGATTCGGCGGGCGCTCATGGTGTGGTCAGGTGCTTGCGCCGCGCGGCTGTCTCGCGCCGGGGCGTTCGGGTAAAATTACTAGTTTACCGTATTCAAGGCGCGCCACCGGGCGGGCTTGCCGCGTTCCCTTCGGGCTTGGTCCCGCATGACGAATCGTACGCAAGCCGTTGACGTGGGGATGGATTCCCCGATCTGCCCAGCCGCGTTTTTCGACACTTCGGTCACCCGGGACGGGCCGGCCGCTGAATTCCGAAATTACTTGTCGCCGGTGTGGGATTTCAGGCCCGCCGGTGCTGGAGCTGAGCATGTCCATTACCGAACAGCAGGTCAACGAGGCCATCAAGGGTTTTGTCGATCCGCATCTCGAAAAAGATCTGGTTGCCGCGAAGTCGATCAAGAGCATCGCGATCGACGGCGATCGTGTGACGGTCGACGTCGTGCTGGGTTACCCCGCCAAGGGCTATGCCGCGACGCTCGCCGACGACCTCAAGAAGCGAATCGATGCGCTGGGCGCGAAGGCCACGGTCAAGGTCACGAGCAAGATCGTCTCGCATGCCGCGCAGAAGTCCCTGAAGCCCATCGACAACGTCCGGAACATCATCGCCGTCGCCTCGGGCAAGGGCGGGGTCGGCAAGTCCACCGTCGCAGTGAATCTGGCGCTGGCGCTTGCGGCCGAAGGTGCGACGGTCGGCATCCTCGATGCGGACATCTATGGCCCGAGCCAGCCGCGCATGCTCGGCATCCATGGTCAGCCGGAATCGAAAGACGGCAAGTCGCTCGAGCCGATGCTGAGCCACAACGTGCAGGCGATGTCCATTGGCTTTCTGATTGACGAAGAGACGCCGATGATCTGGCGTGGCCCGATGGTCACCCAGGCACTCGAACAGCTGCTCAACGACACCAACTGGCGCGATCTCGACTATCTGGTGATCGACCTGCCGCCGGGCACCGGCGACGCGCAGCTCACGCTGGCGCAGAAGGTGCCGGTCTCCGGTGCCGTGATTGTCACGACCCCGCAGGACATTGCGTTGCTCGACGCGCGCAAGGGGCTGAAGATGTTCCAGAAGGTCGAGGTGCCGGTACTCGGCATCGTCGAGAACATGTCCATCCACATCTGTTCGAACTGCGGTCACGAGGAGCACATCTTCGGCGAGGGCGGCGGCGTGCGCATGGCCGAACAGTACGACGTGGATTTCCTCGGGGGCATCCCGCTGGACAAGTCCATCCGCGAGAACGCCGACGGTGGCAAGCCCAGCGTTGTGGCGGACCCCGACGGTCGCATCGCCCAGACCTACCGGGAGATCGCGCGCCGCACGGCCGCGAAGCTCTCGCTGCAGGCGAAGGAATACAGCCAGAAGTTCCCGAACATCGTCATTTCCAACAACTGATTCCACGAACGCCAGGGGAGCGCGAACGATGTCGATCAAGTCCGACCGCTGGATACGGCGCATGGTCGCCGAGCACGGCCTGATCGAGCCGTTCGAGCCGAATCAGGTTCGGGATACGAAAGACGGTGCGCGGGCGATTTCGTACGGCACATCGAGCTACGGCTACGACATCCGATGCGCTGACGAATTCAAGATCTTCACGAACATCAACACGACGATCGTCGATCCGAAGGCGTTCGACGCGCGCAACTTCGTTGACGTCAAGTCAGATGTTTGCGTGATCCCGCCGAACTCGTTCGCGCTGGCACGCACGGTCGAATACTTTCGCATCCCGCGCGATGTGCTGACCATCTGCCTCGGCAAGTCGACGTATGCGCGCTGCGGCATCATCGTGAACGTCACGCCGCTCGAACCGGAGTGGGAAGGGCATGTGACGCTGGAGTTCTCCAACACCACGCCGCTGCCGGCGAAGATCTATGCGAACGAGGGTGTAGCTCAGGTGCTGTTCCTGCAGGCCGACGAAGTGTGTGAAACGTCCTATCGCGACCGCGGTGGCAAGTACCAGGGCCAGCGCGGCGTCACGCTACCAAAACCCTAGCTCCACATTCGCATTGTAGGGTGCGCATGGCGCACTGCCAGAGCTTGTTCGTTTGAACCGCCAAGACGCCAAGGTCGCCAAGTAATTTTGTAGGGTGCGCACCGCGCACCGTTGGCGGCAGAACTTGCTTGTTTGAACCGCTGATACGCAAAGAATGCAGAGTTTCTGCGGCGATCAGTCAGCTCGTCTTGTAGTGTGCGCACCGCGCACCGGCGGTCGCTTGAAGTGCCGTAAGCGGTGCGTGGTACGCACCCTACGGATCCCATTTGAAATTCTTTGCGCCCTTGGCGCCTTGGCGGTTCAGCTTCATCGTCGTCGCTAGTACCGCGAGTGTCAGGCGCTGTTCGTTTGAACCGCAAAGGCGCCAAGATCGCCAAGTAATTTCGTAGGGTGCGCACCGCGCACCGTTTCGGCTGCTTCGCATGGTGCGCATTGCGCACCCTACCTGTCTTCTTCCTCGGTCTTCCAGACGAGCCACCAGAAGCCCATCCCTACGCCGCCCACGAGTCCGGCAACCAGACAGTAGACGTGTAATTCTCCGGGGCTCAGGAAGTCGAACAACCCGTTCGCGTCCGAGAACGGAGCAAACGGTCGCATGTCGCCATGCATGATGCTGTCCAGTGCAACGTGTGAATACGCGCCGATGACGGCTCCCGACGCCGCGGCAGTTCTGGAGATCAAGCGAATGGCTTGAGCGAGGCCGGATTTGCTCAGAACGAACTTTCCTCCAAGGACCGCTAGTGCAATTCCGCAGATCGGACGACCACCCCAATAGCTTGCGAGAGCGATCAGGGTTGCGCCGGTATAGGTGTGGAAGAATCGGTGCACAGGCCACTCGCCATGGACTAGAAAATACAGTGACTCGACGTCGATCAAAACCTGTGAAAACACAAACACCGTGAAGCTGAATTGCTTCGGCATCGTCGCTTTGATGAGCGATCCGGGGCCAAAGTGAAACGGTGTAAAAGGCATCTGAACTGGTCAATGCTCAATCTAAATCACTTGTCGTGGAGTGCACGCGCTGCGTGCGTTCTGCTAGCGGGGGCTCGCCCCACCCAATATATAGATTGCCTCTTGCGGCGACTCGGTCTCGATCCGATATAGCGATACCTGCTCGCCTATCGGTGCGGTGCAGCCAGGAAAAATGAGCGCGCGCACCGTTTCGCCGGATTTCAGCTTCACCTGTGCCACGACATTCAGGTGGTCTGAAGCGGTCGGTGTGGCAAGGTCGGTAGACAGTACTACGCCCCTGAGCGGAGAGTCGTCAGGCACGTATGAAATCGCGCGGATTTCAACGCGGTCGATCGCCAGCTTGACCACGATTGCTGAAACGAAAACACTTGCCACAATTTTGGCAACTTGTTTCATGAGGGTGCTTCCAAGCCCGTATACAATTGTATAATCGGCGCGGGGCGCCTTGTCGTCAATTACTGCATCGCGCGGTTCGCGTTTCGCACCCTGTGGCTGCTAGTCCCATTTGAAATTCTTTGCGTCCTTGGCGCCTTTGCGGTTCAGTTTCTTCGTCGTCGCAAGCTTCGCCTAACAGGTTGTTGAAAAAGGCCCGTCCATGGCCTTTTCAACGTCGAAACCGAAAAGTGTGGTTTTCGGTTGCTCACGAAAATCAAGCGCTTGCACGTTCGATTTTCGTGCGAGACGTCCCTGTCTCGCGTTAGCAGCCTGTCGAAATGAGAATCTCAACAGCCTCCTAACGCGGCACGGTCACGGGGCCGACGGGAACCTGGTTTTCGAAACTGACGGCGCCGAGGTCGGCCACGCAGGTCCTGACATAGTCGTCCAGGTCCTTGCCGGTCAGGTCCAGCGCGACCCCTTCCTTGCGACAGGATTCGGCGATGGCGGCCTGTGGATCGGATTGCTGAGCCGGGGCGACGGTCGGGGTCAGCGCCAGGACGATTGCGGCCGTTGCGAGGGTGCGGATTTTCATGGTCGTGTCGTTGTTGATTGGTAGATGGTCTACGCCGGAATCGGACCATCCTGTCCGGGTTCCCCCGACCGGATTATAGACGCGGTCCCGGCCGTCGCCTAATCCGTGCTACGGCGACGGTGCTAGTGTCCTGTCCCACAATGATCTGTCATTTCTGAGGGCCCCTGCGGGCGCGGCTGAGCAGGGCTGACTCAGCGTTGGCGATCCTGTCCATAGCCTGGCTATGGCTGCGAAACGCCGCCTTGATTCAGCCCGGCTCAGCCACGCAGAAGCGATAGATCATTGTGGGACAGGACACTAGAGATGGATGCACTTCGCCCAGTGTCCGCCCGCGAAATTCACGGCCTGCGGAAAGGCGTGTTTGCAGGCCTCGGTCGCGCGCGGGCAGCGCGGATGAAAATGGCAGCCGGCCGGCGGATCCGACGGCGAGGGCAGGTCGCCTTCGAGACGCACGATGGTGCGTTTGGTCCCCGGGTCCACGACCGGCACGGCCGACAGCAGGGCCTGGGTGTAGGGGTGGCGCGGGGTTTTCAGCACCGCGTCCACGGGGCCGAACTCGACGATGCGGCCGAGATACATCACGGCGACCTCGTGCGCGAGGTAGGAGACCACGGCGATGTCGTGCGTGATGAACAGATAGCTCAGGCCCAGCCGGCGCTGGAGCGACTGCAACAGGTTCAGCACCTGCGCCTGCACGGACACGTCCAGTGCGCTGGTGGGTTCGTCGCAGACGATGAGCTTCGGCTCCACGGCGAGCGCGCGTGCGATGCAGATGCGCTGGCGCTGGCCGCCGGAGAACTCGTGCGGATAGCGCTGCGCGGCCTCGGGGTTCATGCCGACCTGGCCGAGCAGTTCCGCGACGCGGCCCTCGCGCGCATCGCGGCCTTTCACGGTGCGCTGCGCGCGCATGCCTTCGGCGATGATTTCCGCGACCCGCATGCGCGGGTTCATGGACGCGTACGGGTCCTGGAAGATGATCTGGAAATCGCTGCGACGCCGCCGCAGGCTGCCGCCGCGCAGTTCGGTGAGCTCGTCGTCCTCGAAACGCACGGAGCCGGCGGTGGGACGAATCAGCTGGATGATGCCCTTGCCGGCGGTGGTCTTGCCGCAGCCGGATTCACCGACCAGCGCCAGCGTGCGGCCGCGATCGAGCGCGAACGACACGCCGTCGACCGCGCGCACGTAGCCGACGGTGCGTTTGAACAGCCCCTTCTGGATCGCAAAGTGCACGGCGAGTCCGTCGACCTTCAGCAGCGGTCCGCCAGCGCTTGTTTCGGGTTCCGCGAATACGGATGGCTGCGAATCACTCGCGGCGGAAGCTGGCACTGCGGGGGAGGAGTACAGGTGACAGCGCACGGTCTGTCCGGCACCGGGCTCGGACCACTCCGGCACCTGTACCGCGCACGGCTCGAACGCCTGCTCGCAGCGACTGGCAAACCGGCAGCCTGAAAACCGCGTGCTGAGTGGTGGCACGGTGCCGCGAATCGCGGCCAGCGCCTGGCCGCGCTTGTCGACGTTGGGCAGTGCGCGGAACAGCTTCCGGCTGTAGGGATGCGCCGGTGTCGAGAAAAACGCCGCGCGCGGCGCCTGTTCGACCAGCTGGCCGGCATACATCACGCCGATGCGATCGGCGGTTTCGGCGACCACGCCAAGGTCGTGCGTGATCAGGAGTATCGCCATACCGGTGCGTTTCTGCAGGTCCTTCAGCAGCGCAAGAATCTGCGCCTGGATCGTGACGTCCACTGCGGTGGTGGGCTCGTCGGCGATCAGCAGTTCCGGTTCGCCGGCCAGCGCGATGGCGATCATCACGCGCTGCTTCATGCCGCCGGAAAGCTGGTGCGGGTAGCTTGCCGCGCGCTGTTCCGGGTCCGGTATGCCGACCGCATCAAGCAGTTCGACCACGCGCTCGCGACGCTGGCGCGCGCTCAGCTGCGCATGCTCATGCAGTGCCTCGGCGATCTGGTCACCCACGCGCATGACGGGGTTCAGCGAGGTCTGCGGTTCCTGAAAGATCATCGCGATGCCGCCGCCGCGCAGCTCGCGCATGGCCGATTCGGTACGCTTGAGGATGTCCTCGCCGTTGAATTCGACACTGCCGGCGGTGATGCGACCGGACGGCGGCAGCAGGCGCATGATCGAAAACGCGGTCATGGACTTGCCGCAGCCGGACTCGCCGAGCAGGGCGTAGGTCTCGCCGCGACGGATTTCGAAATCCAGCGCGTCGCAGGCGCGCACCGGCGCCTCCCTTGCGCCGAGTTCGGTCGTCAGTCCACGCACGCGCAGCACGACGGAATCCTGATCGTTCATATCAGGCGGCATGTTTGAGCCGTGGGTCGAATGCATCGCGCACGGTGTCCGCCAGCAGGTTCGCGAACAGGACCATCGTGAACATGAACGCGAACGCGGCGGCCAGCGACCACCACACGACGGGTTCACGGGCGAGTTCCAGCCGCGCGCTGTTGATCATGTTGCCCCAGGAATTCATGGTCGGGTCCACGCCGATCTCGACATACGAAAGCACGGCTTCGGCGAGCACCAGCCCGCTGAAATCGAGCGCGACCGAGATCAGCACGATGTGCAGCAGGTTCGGCAGCAGGTGACGCAGGATGATTTTCAGGCGTGCGACACCGAACGCATCGGCGGCCTGCACGTATTCGATTTCGCGCAGCTTCATGGTCTCGCCGCGCAGCAGGCGGCACAGGCCCGTCCAGCTCGTCACGCCAAGGATCAGGCACAGGAACAGCAGCCGCAGGTCCGCGCGTTTGTCCAAACTCGCGAACGCATCCGCATTGTTGCTCATGTAGACCTCGAGCATGAGCACGGCAGCGGCGATCAGGAGCACGCCGGGGATGGAGTTCAACGTCGTATACAGGTACTGGATGACGTCGTCGATCCAGCCGCGGAAATACCCGGCCGCGATGCCGAGCAGCACCGCGAGCGGCAACATCACGAAGGTCGTGACCGTGCCGATGACGAGCCCGGTGCGAACGCTCTTCAGCGCCTGGTAGAACACGTCCTCGCCGACCTTGTCCGTCCCGAACACGTGGTAGTAGAGGCTGAGATGCGCGAGCGTGACAAGAATGCCGAGCACGATGCCCAGTGCGATCAGTGCCGCACGCCAGCGCAGCCGCGTCCTGGCGCGTGCGATGGCGCCCGCCTGTGCGCGCCAGGTGTGTCCGGCGCGCCTTGCCGTATGCGCGACGATGATCGCGGCGACTGCAATCCAGGCCGCAAAGGCCTTCAGCATGCCGATCGCGGTCTGCTTGGCGATGTCGGCCGCGGTGCTCTCGCCGGGTTCCAGATGCGCGCCACCCCACTTCAGTGGCGGGTAGTCGCGAACGGTGCTGCCGTCCGGGCGCTCGATGGTTTCCTTGACATACGCATGGCGCGCGAACGGCGCGGAATAGGTGCGTTCCTGGCGGTCGCGCAGGGGCGTGGCGATGACATCGAACACGCTCAGGACGTCGTTCGAGTACTCGGCGGTCGCGGTTTCGCTTGCCAGATTGCGCGGGTGGAAGTGCAACGAATCGGCAAGCCCGATCACGATGAACACGCCGAGCACCGCAAGCGAGCTCATGCCGACGCGGCTCTCGACGACGCGCCGCCATGGTGCGCGCAGGTGTTCGCGCCGCGCGGCGTACCATGCACCAATCAGGCAGAACGCGACGAGCAGCCAGATCATCGCGTCGGTCCACAGGAACACCGGTTTCATTCGAGTCGCACCCGCGGGTCCACGAGGGTGTAGGAAATGTCGGTCAGGATCAGACCGATGATGTAGAGCAGCGAACCCAGGAACACCATGGCGCGGACGATCGCGAAGTCCTGGCGCTGGATCGCGTCGATGGTGTAACTGCCGAGCCCGGGCACGGCGAAGAACGATTCGGTGATCAGGCTGCCGATGAACAGCAGTGGCAGAACGACGACGACCCCGGTCAGGATCGGGATCATGGTGTTTTGCAGCACGTGGCGGAACAGCACTTTGATCTCGCCCAGCCCCTTGGCGCGCGCGGTGCGCACGTAGTCCTTGCCGATCTCCTCGAGTGCGAGCGTGCGATACCAGCGCACGCCGGAGCCGATTCCGCCGATCACGCCGACGATGACCGGCAGCACCAGGAACTTCCACGCCTCGATGCCCGTGTCGTAGCCGGAGATCGGCACCAGGTGCAGGAGTTTGCCGATCAGGTACTGCCCGCCGATGATGTAGAAAAGCCCCGAGATCGACATCATCGCAACGGCGACCACGACGCCCCAGAAGTCGATGTAGGTCGCGCGGAAGAATGCCATGATCAGCGCGATGCTGATGTTCAGCGCCAGACCGACCAGCAGTGTCGGAACGGCGATCGCGAGACTCGGCCACATGCGCTGGCGGATGTCAAAGCCGATGTCGCGTCCGGAATCCGAGCGACCGAAATCGAAACGGAACAGGGCCAGCGATTTCTGGAAGAAGATCGTGTCCGTGACCGTTGCGGCGCCGCCGGCCTGCGCGTTGTACAACAACGGTTTGTCGTAGCCGCGTTCGCTCTTCCACTGCGCGACGGCCGCATCGGTCACGCGCTTTTCGCCGAGCTGCGCGCGTGCCATTGCGTCGGGCGAATTCACGACAAAAAACAGCACGAAGGTCAGCACGTTGACGCCGATCAGGATCGGGATCGCGTACAGCAGCCGGCGCAGGATGTAGGCGCTCACAGTGCGCGTGCCCGTTGCTTGCGACGCCAGGTCCACACGGCCGGGATCAGCGAGACCAGGACGGCGATCACCAGTGCGACGACCGGCCAGACCACCGGTCGGTTCCACTCATTGCGTGCCTGCCCGCGTTCGGCTGCATCGATGCGCTTGTACTTGAGCAGGTTGTTTGCCATCAGGTTGGGCTTGATGTTGTTGACCCAGCGATGGTGCAGGGAATAGGCCTTCGGATGAAAGCCCCAGAGCCATGGGCCGTCGCGTCGCACCGTATCGAGCATCCGGTCGATGATGACAAGCCGTTCCGGGCTGTCCTCGGTGTTCTTCATGCGGTCGAACAGGGCGTCGAACTGCGGGTTCGAGTAGTTCGAGGCGTTCTCGCCCTTGTGACCGACCTTCGCATTCGGACCGTACAGCAGGAAGAAGAAGTTCTCCGGGTCCGGATAGTCGGCGTTCCAGCCCCATTGGTAGATCTGTGCGGTGCCCGTGAGCATCTTTTCCTGAAACCGGTTGTAGTCGGTGTTACGGATCACGAGCTGGATGCCGAGTTTCGTGAACTGTTTGCGGAACCAGTTCAGACGTGCCTTCGAGTCGGGCCCCGAGCCGACCGTGTCCAGATACAGCACCAGCGACTTGCCGGTATCGCGGTCGATGCCGTCCGGATAGCCCGCTTCACGCATCAGTGCACGTGCGTCGTCGATCGGGCGCCGCCGCGGCTCGCCGTCGCGCCATTCGTAGACGTATGGATTGATGCCGGCCTGGCCGTCGCGATGGCCAAAGATCAGCGGCGGCAGCGGGCCCTGCGCGGGCAGTCCGCGGCCGTTGGTGAAGATCGAGATGTATTCCTCATAGTCCACGGCGATGGCGATGGCCTGTCGCAGCAGTCGTGCGCGGTCGCTGTCGCCGCCGACAACCGGGTCGAGCCAGTTGAAGCCGGTGTAGAAGATCGAGGTCTCGACCGCGGTGACCAGTTCGATGCCCTGCGCGCGCATGGACTCGGTCAGCTGCGCATCGCCGCCGGCGCCGAACTGCACGGCCTGGTCGAAGCTGTCCGAGCTGATGCCCGAGCTGTCGTAATAGCCCTGCAGGAACTTCGTCCAGTACGGGATGTTTTCCTTCTCGAGATTGAACTGCGCGCGGTCGATGAACGGCATGGGCCGACCGGCGTCCGCGAGCAGTCCGCGCCCGACATCGGCGGGTTCACCATGGTCCGGGTAGGGTTCGCCGCGAAAGTGCGGATTGCGATCGAGCACCATGCGCAGGTTCGGGTTGTTTTCGCTCAGCCAGTACGGACCGGTGCCGATCGGATACCAGTCGAGGCTGATGTTGCGCTCGGCCAATCCGGGCTGCGCATAGAAGCGGTCCGCCTCCCAGGGCATGGGCGAGAAAAACGGCATCGCGAGCCAGAAGCGGAACTGCGGGTACTGGCCCTTGAGCCGGATGCGGTAGCGGTGCTCGTCGAGCGCGACCACTCCGGGCAGTTCCGTCTCGCGCAGATCGATCCAGGTGCCGCTGTCGGCGGCCTCGCGTTTTGCCTTGATCGCCGCGCCGAAATCGCTGAATCCGACGATGTAGTCGCCGAGCAGGGCGGCGATCGGGCAATGGGTCGCCGGATCGGCGAGTCGCTTGATCTGATAGATGTAATCGGCAGCCGTCGCCGCGCGGGTGCCGCTCCGGGCAAAGTCGGCCAGGCGGTTGGTCTGCGCGATTTCGGCCGCGCCCAGCGCGTGATGGAGCAGGGCGCCTGCGGCATCGCGCGCCAGCGCCGGATGCGGCTGATAGCGCAGGTCGTCACGAATCTCGACGGTGATCTCGGTGAAGGCGACCTGGTCGGGCGGCGTGCCTGGGGCGACCGGCTGGCCGCGGGCGTCCAGGCGGACTTCGTCGGGTAGCCGGGTTGCGGCGAGCGGCACCAGTTCGTACGGTCGCTTCAGGAAGTGGTATTGCAGTGGCGGCTCGTAGATCTGCGCGATGAACGCATATTCGTTCGAGCTGTAGGAGCGCGCCGGGTCCAGATGCTTGGGGCGTTCCTCGAATGCCGCGTAGAGGATGGATCTTCCCGCGTCACCGGGCGGATACGGGTTGTTCCAGTTCTCGCCCGAACACCCGCCGAGCAGCATGCCGGCGCCGAGCACGAGGGCGCGTGGCAGGGTGGAGAAAACGGCTTGGCTCGGGATCGGCATCAGGGCGGGGTGCTCGTGCGGCTTGTCAGGGCCGCGCCGGGGCCGGATCATAGCAAGCCCTTCGAAGTGGTACACAGCCGGAGCCAACATGGGATTCATGCAGGGCAAGCGCGCGCTCATCACGGGCGTGGCGAGTAATCGATCCATCGCCTGGGGCATCGCGCAGGCCATGCATCGCGAGGGCGCCGAACTGGCGTTCACCTACCAGAACGAGAAACTCCAGGGCCGGGTCGAGAAGTTCGCCGCCGAGTGCGGATCGAAGCTCGTGTTCGAGCTCGACGTGTCACGCGACGACCACATCGAACGGCTGTTCGCCGATCTCGGTCAGCACTGGGACGGGCTCGAGGTGATCGTGCACTCCATCGGCTTCGCGCCGCGCGAGGCGCTCGAAGGACTGTTTCACGAGAGCGTGACGCGCGAGAACTTCCAGATCGCGCACGACATCAGCGCCTACAGCTTCGTCGCGTTGGCGAAGGCGGCCGCGCCGCTGCTCAAGAACGGCCGCGATCCGTCGCTGATCACACTGTCGTATCTCGGCGCGGTGCGCACCGTGCCGTCGTACAACGTCATGGGCGTCGCGAAGGCGGCGTTGGAAGCGAACGTTCGCTACATGGCGGCATCAATGGGCCCGGAAGGGATTCGCGTGAACGCGATTTCCGCCGGTCCGATCAAGACGCTGGCGGCGGCCGGCATCGCAAATTTCCGCAGCATGCTCGCGCGTGGCGAGGAACTCACCCCGCTGCGCCGCAATGTCACGATCGAGGAAGTCGGCAACGCCGCTGCGTTTCTGTGTTCGGACTTGGCGTCCGGAATCACCGGAACCGTGTTGTACGTGGACGGCGGCTACAACATCATCGGCATGGCCTGAGCCTGACGATCAGGCCCTGTCCCGCTCGCGCCTGGGCGAATTTCCGCGGCTCGCCAGCCTGCCCGTGGCCGCTCACAGCCTGTAGTAGGCGCGATACCACTCCACGAATCGCGCCACGCCGGTTTCGACCGGGGTGTCCGGGCGATAACCGGTATCGTCGCTGAGTGCCTGGGTGTCGGCCCAGGTGTAGGGGACGTCGCCGTCCTGCAAGGGCAGGAAATCCTTTTCGGCCTGGATGCCAAGACAGCCTTCCAGCACCTTGATGTAGTGCATCAGGTCGACCGGCTTGGAGTTGCCGATGTTGTAGAGCCGGTACGGGGCGCGACTCGTCGCGGGGTCTGGCGCCTCGCCACTCCACTGTGCGTTCGGTTGCGCCGGGCGGTCCAGCGTCTGGATCACACCCTCGACGATGTCGTCGATATAGGTGAAGTCGCGTTTGTGATCGCCGTTGTTGAACACCGGGATCGGTTCACCGGCAAGCATCTTGCGCGTGAACAGGAACAGCGCCATGTCCGGTCGGCCCCATGGTCCGTAGACCGTGAAGAAACGCAGGCCTGTGGCAGGCAATCCGTACAGATGGCTGTAGGTATGCGCCATCAATTCGTTGGACTTTTTGCTCGCCGCATACAGGCTCAGCGGATGGTCGACATTGTCGTGCACGGAAAACGGCATATGCGTATTCGCTCCGTACACTGAACTCGACGAGGCGAACACGAGGTGCTCGACGCCGTAGTGCCGGCAGCCTTCGAGCAGATTCACGAAACCGACGATGTTGCTGTCGACATAGGCATGCGGGTTCTCGAGCGAATAGCGCACCCCGGCCTGGGCGGCGAGATTCACCACGCGTTGCGGGCGATGTCGCGCAAACAGTTCGGTCAGCGCCGGCCGGTCCGCGATATCCACCCGCGCATCGGTATAGCCGGGATGGTCTGAATGGCGGGCAAGCCGCGCCTTCTTCAGTTCGACGTCGTAGTAGTCGTTCAGGTTGTCGACGCCGAGGACCTCGTCGCCGCGTTCGAGCAGGCGCAGGCTCAGCGCCGAGCCGATGAATCCGGCCGAGCCGGTGATCAGGACTTTCATTACGCGTTCAGGATCATTGGGTGAATCAGAGCCGACCGTCGGTCGCGCCCGCGGGCAGCAGCGACTTGACGTCGTAGAGGACAGCATCGGGCCGGCCAAAGCGACGGATGCCGTCGGCGCCCAACGCAGCGAACTGACGGTGCGCGACGGCCAGCACGATGGCGTGATAGACGCCGTGCTCCGGCTCGCCGACCGGATCGCAGCCGAACTCATGGCGCATCTCGGTGACCTCGGCCCAGGGGTCGTGGAGGTCGACCGTGACGCCGAACGTGCCCAGTTCGTCGACGATGTCGCGCACGCGCGAGTTGCGCAGATCCGGGCAGTTCTCCTTGAAGGTCGCGCCGAGTACCAGCACGCGGGCGTCCGCCACACATACACGCCGGCGGATCATCAGCCGCACGACCTCGCGGGCGACATAGCGGCCCATCTCGTCGTTGATGCGCCGGCCGGCCAGTATCACGTCGGGCTGGTAGCCGATCGCCTGCGCCTTGTAGGTCAGGTAGTAGGGATCCACGCCGATGCAATGGCCGCCGACCAGGCCCGGGCGGAACGGCAGGAAGTTCCATTTCGTGCCCGCGGCCTCCAGCACCTCGATCGTATCAATCCCGAGCCGGTTGAAAATGAGCGCGAGTTCGTTGATCAACGCGATATTGAGATCGCGCTGCGTGTTCTCGATGACCTTCGCGGCTTCGGCGACGCGGATGCTCGATGCGCGGTGCGTTCCCGCGGGAATGATCGCGCGGTACAGCGCATCGACGAACTCGGCGGTCGCCGGCGTCGAGCCGCTGGTGACCTTGACGATGTTCTCCAGTCGGCGCTGGCGATCGCCCGGGTTGATGCGTTCGGGGCTGTATCCGGCGAAGAAATCAATGTTAAAACGCAGCCCCGATTCGGCCTCGAGGATCGGCACGCAGACCTCTTCGGTCGCACCTGGATACACCGTCGACTCGTAGACGACGGTGTCGCCGGCCTTCAGCACCGAGCCGACGGTGCGACTCGCCGAACGCAGGGGGCTGAGGTCCGGCGCCTTGTGTTCGTCGATCGGCGTGGGCACGGTCACGATGTAGACATTGCAGCGGCCAAGTGCTGCCACATCGTCAGCAAACTCCAGTTCGGTCGCGGTCGCGAGTTCGGCCGGTTCGACCTCCAGCGATGCGTCGTGCCCGGCTCGCAAGGCGTTGATTCTGGAACGGCTGATGTCGAAACCGACGGTCGGATAGCGGCGGCCGAATGCGACGGCCAGCGGCAGGCCGACATAGCCAAGGCCAACGATGCCGATCACGGGTTGTTCGGGGGCGGACATGGCGAGTGACGCTCGGTGAGCCGGCGCGGTGGGATCGAAGCCGCGGAATTCTATCAGGCTGTTGAAACGCGGACCCAGATTCGTTGCCGGTCGCCACCGCGGCGCGACGCCACAGCAACGATCTGGCCGTCGGTCGGTCCCGGGCGGGGGTTCATCGGCGCGCTGAGGTCAATGCCTGTCGCGGACAGCGACCGCGATCTAGGGTATGTTCGGCTGAGGCTTGGGGTAGATCGGCCGGATCGTCGTGGCTTGCGACGCGCCGGCATGGCGAGGTCCATGGTTCGTCTGTTCGGACATTACATTCCGCGTGCGTTTCTGCTGCTTGCGTTTGGCGAGTGGCTGGCCGCGGCCGTGTCCATTTACCTGGGCATCGCGCTTCGTTTCCCGACCGAGGAGGCCGAAGCCCTGTTCGGCGCGCCTAACGTTGCGTGGTCGGCGGTGGTGTTCGCGGGGATCAACGTGGTCGCACTCGCGGCAATGGGGCTCTACCAGCGCGGACTCACGCAGGGCCATGTCGGCATGCTCGCGCGGGTCCTCGTCGCGCTCGCGTTCAGCGCCGCGGGCATGTCGCTGGCGTTTTATCTGTTTCCCGCGCTGTTCATCGGGCGTGGCGCGTTTGCGATGGCGCTGGTCTGCGATTTCGCGCTGCTGCTCGGTACCCGCGCCGTTTTCTTCGCGGCGTTCGGCGACCGGACCCGCCAGCGCCGTGTGCTGGTTCTGGGGGCGGGCAAGAACGCGGCGCGTATCCAGTCGGCGTTGGAGCCCCGCCGGCTGCGCGGTTTTCAGATCGTCGGCTTCGTTCGCTGCGAGGACGGCCCGATCCGCGTCGGCGACGACCGGCTGATCGACCTCGAAACGGGCGCCCCTTTGCTGGACTTCGCGCTTCGTCAGCAGGTCGACGAGATCGTCGTCGCACTCGACGAGCGGCGCCGGGGCCTGGATGTGCACGGGTTGCTCGACTGCAAGCTGGCCGGCATCGAGGTCGTCGACCTGATCCGGTTTTTCGAGCGGGAGCTGAACCTGTTGCCGATCCGGCTGCTCACCCCCGGCTGGCTGGTGTTCTCCGAAACCTTCCGCAGTTCCAGTCTGGGCGAGGCCGGCAAGCGGCTGGTGGACCTGCTCGCGTCGGCCGCGTTGCTGCTGGTCGCGCTGCCGGTGGGCGCGGTGGCGGCGCTGGCGATCTGGATCGAGGACCGTTCCGCGCCGGTGCTGTTTCGGCAGACGCGGGTCGGACGCGACGGCCGGCACTTCCAAGTCGTGAAATTCCGCAGCATGCGCACCGATGCCGAGGCCGATGGCGTGGCGCGCTTCGCGGACGAAGACGATCCGCGCGTCACGCGGGTCGGTCGGCTGATGCGCAAGACCCGCGTCGACGAACTGCCGCAGATCTGGAACGTGCTGCGTGGTGACATGAGTTTCGTCGGGCCGCGGCCGGAGCGACCCGAGTTCGTCGAGGCGTTCGCGAAAACGATTCCGTTCTACAACGAGCGCCACCGCGTCAAACCGGGCATCTCGGGCTGGGCCCAGCTCTGCTACCAGTACGGATCGTCGGCGGACGATGCCGAGGCGAAGCTCGAATACGATCTGTACTACGTCAAGAACGCCAGCCTGTTTCTGGACCTGATCATCATCCTGCGCACGGTCGAGGTGGTGCTCTGGGGCAAGGGCGGACGTTGACGGCCGGCCTGGCGATGCTGTTCGCCGTTTCGGCGCGGATCCCCGGGGCCCGCGTGCAATAATCTTGCAGTTCATTCGCCCTCCGCTTGCCGCGAATCGGCCGAACCGGTGAACCTCGCCCTCTACAGCCATGCCGCCGGCGGCGTTGCCTTTGCGCTGCTCAGCGTGCTTTTTCTCGTCAACTGGCGCGGCCGTCCGGCCGGGGGCCTGCTGCTGCTCGCCAGCGTCATCACCATGGTCTGGGCGATCGTGTTCGCGATCGAGGCCGATGGCCGCGGCGTACCCGAGGGTCTGCTGTGGACCGCCGAGCTTCTGCGCGCCGGCACATGGATCGCGCTGCCGGCCTACCTGCTGCTTGCGCTGATCCCCGAGGAGACCGCCGGGCGCCGCGACGTACGGCGGCTCGCGGTCGGGGCGGCCGTGGGCGTAGTGATCCTGACGGCCATGGCCATCGCGGCGGAGTGGGGCCCGCGGGGTGTCGTAACGAAACTGGGCATCGACCTGCGGCTGGCCGGTCACGCCGGTCTCGCGGTCATCGGGCTGATCCTGATCGAACAGCTCTACCGGAATACGCGTGTCGAGCAGCGCTGGGCCATCAAGTACCTGTGTATCGGCGTCGGCGGCATGTTCGCCTACGACTTCTTCCTGTTCACCGACGCAATGCTGTTCAAGCGCATCGACCCGGGTCTGTTCGCGGCCCGCGGCGCGGTGCTGGCGCTGATGGTGCCGCTGATCGCGGTTTCGGCGGCCCGCAATCCGGACTGGTCAGTCGAGGTGTTTGTCTCGCGTGGCGTCGTGTTCCACTCGGCGACCCTGCTGGCGGCCGGTTCCTATCTCGTCGTCATGGCCGCGGTCGGCTATTACCTGCGCGAACAGGGCGGGGAATGGGGCACCGCGCTGCAGGCGCTGTTTCTGGCCGGCGCGTTCGTCGTGCTCATGGCGCTGCTGTTCTCGGGACAGTGGCGCGCACAGCTGCGTCTGCTGCTCAACAAGCACTTTTTCAACTATCGATACGACTACCGCGAGGAATGGCTGCGCCTGACCAACACACTGGCCGGGGTGGACTCCAGTCAGCCGATTTATCGGCGCGTGGCGGCGGCGCTTGCCCAGATCGTGCAGAGCCCAGGCGCGTGGGTCTGGACCGTGGACGAGCACGGATTTTTCCGCCCCCGCGACGGCTGGGCCATGGACGCGGGGCGGTTCGAGGCGCTGACGGGCGACGACGCCATGGTCCGCTTTCTGCGCGAGCGCGAATGGGTGGTGGTATTGCCCGAGCGCAGTGTGCAGCCGGAAAGTTACGCCGGGCTGGTGCTGCCGCCGTGGCTGGAACAGCTGGAGGCGGCCTGGCTCATCGTGCCATTGCTGCATCGCGAAGACCTGACCGGTTTCGTCCTGCTTGCGGCGCCGCAGCCGGCGATCCACCTGAACTGGGAAGACCTCGAATTGCTGCGCATGTCCGGGCGCCAGTGCGCGATCCATCTGGTCGAGGCCGAGGCGGCCGAGGCGCTGGGTGCGGCGCGCCAGTTCGAGGGCTTCAATCGCCTGGCCGCGTTCGTGATCCATGATCTGAAGAACGTCGTCGCGCAACTTGCGCTGGTCGTGCGCAATGCGGAACGACACCGCGACAACCCGGCCTTCGTCGACGATGCGCTCGGCACGGTCGGGAATGCGGTCGCGCGCATGAAGCGCCTGCTCGCGCAGTTGCGCGAGGCGCGGCCGGTCACGCCGGATTCCGCGGTTGAACTTGAACCGCTGGTCGGTGAGGTGGTTGCCGAATGCGCGGCGAGCGAACCGGTGCCCGCTCTGCAAGGTGACCTGGCGGGCGCGGTAGTGCGCGCGGATCGGGACCGGCTGCACTCCGTGCTCGGCCATCTTATTCACAATGCGCAGGACGCCGCCGGCGCGCGGGGCACGGTCGGCGTTGTGCTAGCATCGCGGGCCAATCGGGCGACGGTCAGTGTCATCGATGATGGCGCGGGAATGGACGAAGAATTCATCCGCGACCGGTTGTTCAAACCTTTCGATTCCACCAAGGGCCTCACCGGCATGGGCATTGGCGCCTACGAGAGCCGTGAATTCATCCATGCCCTGGGTGGCCGACTGCACGTGGAAAGTCGCCCAGGCAAGGGCACGACCATGACGATCGAAATCCCCGTGGAGTGGGCGTCCGCGGCGACCGGGGCGGACGCATGAGCAAACCCGCGCTGGTCGTGGTTGAGGACGATGCCGGCATTCAGAGTCAGCTGCGCTGGGCGTTCGACGGTTTTGATGTTCAGGTCGCCGGCGATCGCGATTCCGCGCTCGCGCGCGTGCGCGCTTTGCGGCCTTCGGTCGTCACGCTCGACCTCGGTCTGCCGCCCGATCCCGGCGGGGTGAGCGAGGGCTTCGCGGTACTGGATGCGATCGTCAGTGAGTTTCCGGCAACCAAGGTCATCGTGATCTCCGGCCACGATGACCGCGCCACGGCAGTCGCCGCGATCGGTCGCGGGGCGCACGACTTCTTTGAGAAGCCGATCGACCCGGATCTGCTCCAGATCATGGTCGCGCGTGCCCACCATGTCTTTGAACTCGAGGCCGAAAACCGCCGTCTGCTGAACCAGAGCGAGACCGCCGCGCTCGAGGGCATCGTCGCGACCAGCCCGGAGATGCTACGGGTGTGCCAGACGGTGGAAAAGCTCGCGCCGACCGAGGTCACCACGCTGTTGCTCGGCGAGTCCGGCACGGGCAAGGAGTTGCTCGTGCGCGCACTGCATCGGCTGAGTCCGCGCGCGCGTGGACCGTTCGTGGCCATCAACTGCGCGGCGATTCCCGAAACGCTGCTCGAGAGCGAACTGTTCGGCTACGAGCGCGGTGCGTTCACCGGGGCGGCCAAGCAGACCGTCGGCAAGATCGAGATGGCCGATGGCGGTACGCTGTTTCTCGACGAGGTCGGCGATCTGCCGTCCCCCTTGCAGGCAAAGCTGCTGCGTTTTCTGCAGGAGCGCGTGATCGAACGCGTCGGCGGGCGCAAGGAGATCCCGGTCGATGTGCGTGTGGTCTGCGCGACGCACCAGGATCTGCCGACCATGATTGAATCGGGCGGATTTCGCGAGGATCTCTACTACCGCATCAGCGAAATCACCGTGCGCGTGCCGGCGCTGCGCGAACGCTCCGGCGACGCCGTGGTGCTGGCGCGGGTGTTCGTGAAGCGTTTCGCGGAGCAGTTCGCACGGCCGATCAAGGGGCTTGCCGCGGATGCCGTGCGCGCAATCGAGGACTACAGCTGGCCCGGCAATGTGCGCGAACTCGAAAATCGGTCCAAACGCGCCGTCATCATGAGTGACGCGACCCTGATCTCGGCCGGCGACCTGGAACTCGCGGGCGAAGAGATTGCCGCCGAGGCGCTGCTCGATCTGCGGACCGCCCGCGACCAGGCCGAAAGTCGGGCAATCCAGCGCGCGTTTGCGTTCACGAACGGAAATGTGTCGCTGGCCGCCCAGATGCTCGGGGTGACCCGGCCGACCCTGTACACTCTCATGCGCAAGCACGATATCAAGGCGAACTGAGCGGCGCGCTGACGGTCCATCGACCGGATGCTGGAGAGACTGCATCAATGTCGCGCTGCCGAGGCGTTCGCTTTCGTCGCTCTGACGCCCGGAGCGACCTGGTCGGAACTGCAATCGTTGAATGGTCCAGGCCGGGTCACCGACCGGGCGCCGGGGCATACCACAATGAGGCTCATATGATTGACCGTACGACACCCCGGATGCGGGTGATATTGCTCGTGGCCTGTCTGGTTTCGGCGATTTCGCCGCCCCTCGCTGCGCAGACGGTGGAGAAACACCTGGGCAGCGCGCGAGAGCTCATTGGCAAGCGCGATTTCCAGGCTGCGGTGATCGAACTCAAGAACGCGCTGCAGCGCGAACCGAACAACCTGCAGGCCCGGCTGCTTCTCGCCAAAACCTATCTTGCGGTCTACCTTGGCGCGCCTGCGGAGAAGGAGCTGCGCCGTGCCGCCGACTTGGGCGCTGCTCGGTCGGTGTGGATCGCGGACCTCGGCGAGGCGCTGTTGCAGCAGGGCAAGCACAGCGAGCTGCTGAACGAGACCAAGGCGTCGGACGACCTGCCCGCCGAGACGCGCGCCCGGGTGCTGGCGTATCGCGCACTGGCCCTGCAAAGCCAGCGCGACCCGGTCGCTGCCGACAAGGCCCTGGCCGCGGCGCGGGCTGCGGATTCGAACCAGCGCGATGTCGTGTTCGCCGAGGCCAATATCGCCCAGACCCGCGGCGACTTCGCACGGGCCAAATTGGTGGCCGGCGACCTGGTCAAGCGCGAACCCGATCTTGCGAATGCGCGCGTCGTGCTGGCCGAGGAACTCCTGCGCGAGGGCAAGGCGAAGGCCGCCATCGAGCAGCTCGGCATCGTCCTCGAGCGCGAACCCTGGCACGGCCTGGCGCGTATCCGGCGCATCTCGGCCTACCTGATGACCTCCGAACTGGAGGCTGCCAAGGCCGACCTGAGAGAGGCGGAAAAACGCCTGGCGGGCTCGCCGTATCTGATCTATTTCCGTGGCCTGGTCGCCTACCAGGAACGGCGCATGGAGGCCGCGCGCGACCTGTTTCAGCAGAGCCTCGCAAAGCTGCCGGACTATCCGGCCGCGCACCTGTTCCTCGGCGTGCTGGCCTACCAGGACAATCAGTTCGATACCGCCGACGGCCACCTGCGCCGCTATCTCGAGGCCGCGCCCACGGACGTCCAGGCCGTCAAGCTGCTGGCCGCGACGCTGATTCGCCTCCAGCGGGCGAACGAGGCCGTGCAGGTGCTCGAACCGATCGTGCGTCTGAACCCGGACAACGCCCAGCTACTGGCCTTGCTGGGCAGCGCCAAGATGCAGGCCGGCGATGCAACCGGCGGTGTCGAACTGGTCGAACGCGCGGTGGAGCTGGCGCCGGACGAATCGGCGCTGCGCGCCCAGCTCGCGCTCGGACACCTGTTCACGGGACAGTCGAACGAGGCCGAAACGGAGCTGCGTCAGGCGCTGGATCTGGGTACCAACCTGACCCAGGCGGACGTGCTGCTGATCCTGCTCGAGCTGAAGAAGAAGGACTACTCCGCGGCGCTGACGGCCGCGCGCAACATGATCAAGCGTCACCCCAACGACCCGATCGGTCATAACCTGGCGGCGGCAGCCCTGCTCGGCAATGGCAATCGCGAGGCCGCGCGCGAGGAGTTCGAGGCCGCGCTGAAGGTCGATCCGAAGTTCTACACCGCGGTGTTCAATCTCGCGCGCATGGATGTTTCGGTCGGTGAGCTGGACGCCGCGGAAAAGCGCCTGCGCGGGGTGATTCGCGACGATCCGAAAAACAGTAACAGCTACATCATCCTCGCCGAAGTCGCCGAGAAGCGTGGCAAGGAACCGGACGCGATCGACTGGCTGGAACGCGCCATGGCGGAGAACCCGACCGATCTGCAGCCCGGCGTCAAACTGCTCGGATACTACGAGCAGCAGAGCGATACGCTGAAGGCGCTGCGGGTTGCACGGCAGATGGCCCAGAACAACCCCAAGAATCCGACGGCGCTGCGCTTGCTGGGTGTCGCACAGCTGCGCAATGCCGACCGGGCCGCGGCGATCGGCTCGTTCCGCAAGCTCACCGAACTCACGCCGACTTCACCGGAGTCCTGGTATCTGCTGGGGGTCGCCCAGCGTGACGCCGGCGATCCGCGTGACGCGCGCTCCAGCCTGGAAAAGGGCTGGGAACTGGATCCGGGCTCGGCCAATATCGGCGTCGCGCTGGCCAATCTGTACAACGAAGACAAGCGTTACGACGACGCCCTGAAGATCGCGCGCCTGTTGCAGCAGTCGAAGGAGCAGGCCTGGGTCGGCCATCAGCTCGAAGCGAACACCTGGTCGCGCAAGGGCGATACGCGCAACGCCGTGAACGCCCTGGAGCAGACCATCGCACTGCGGCCGACCAGCCCGCTGGTCGTGTTGCTTGCGCAGTCGAAATTCGGACTCAAGGACACCGCCGGCGCCGAGCAGGTCCTGCGCACCTGGCTCAACGCGAACCCGAAAGACCTGCCGGGCACGGTGGCGCTGGCGTCCCTACTGCACCAGTCCGACCGCAAACAGGACGCGATCAAGGCCTACGAGCAGATCATCGGTATCGAGCCCGACCATGTCATGGCGCTGAACAACCTCGCCTGGCTGTATCACGAAGTCGGCGACGATCGCTCGGTGCCGACCGCACGCAAGGCGCTGAGTCTGGCGCCGGACCGCGGCGAGGTCGCCGACACGCTGGGCTGGATCCTGGTCAACGAGGGTCGCATCGACGAGGGTCTCGTGCACCTGCACGAGGCGGCCCTGCGGCTGCCGAAACTGCCGGACATCCAGTACCACATCGGTGCCGCGCTGGCGAAGCTCGGCCGCAACAGCGAGGCGCGCACGCGACTGAAGGCTTCTCTGGAGGGCACCGAGGCGTTCACGGGGCGCGCCGACGCGGAGAAGATCCTGCGCGGTCTGCGCTGAGTCCGTGTCGGACTGAAACACGCCCGCGACGGGCATGTACTACGACTACTTCGGGCTGAAGGCGCCGCCGTTCACGATCGCGCCGGATCCGCGCTACCTGTACATGAGCGAGCGCCACCGCGAGGCGCTCGCCCATCTGCTCTATGCGTTTCAGGGCGAGGGCGCGTTCGTGCTGCTGACCGGCGAGGTCGGCACCGGCAAGACAACGATCTGCCGCGCGCTGCTCGCGCAGCTGCCCGAGAATTCCGATGTCGCGCTGGTGCTCAATCCACGGCTCGGGGTCGGCGAGCTGCTGGCGACGATCTGTGACGAACTCGGGGTCACGCACCCGGAACATCGCAACAGCCTCAAGGCCTGGATCGATGTGCTGAACGCGCATCTGCTGGCCGCGCACGCACAGGGGCGCAATACCGTGCTCCTGATCGACGAGGCGCAGAACCTCAGCGCGAAGGTCCTCGAACAGCTGCGCCTGTTGACGAATCTCGAGACCACGACCCGCAAGCTGTTGCAGATCGTGCTGGTCGGTCAGCCGGAACTGCGGGCCCTGCTGGCGAAACCGGAACTGCGCCAGCTCGCCCAGCGCATCACCGCGCGCTATCACATCGAGCCGCTGCGCGCCGACGAGCTGCCGGTCTACGTGGAGCATCGGCTGGAGGTCGCCGGTGCTCGCAACACCCTGTTCGAGCGCAGCTGCTTTGCGCCGCTGTACCGCGCCAGCGGGGGAATTCCGCGGCTGATCAACAGCATCTGTGACCGCGCCCTGCTCGGTGCCTACGCGGAACACCGGCGCCTGGTCGATGCGCGCATGATTCGCCGCGCGGCCGGCGAGGTGCTCGGTTCCGATCCCGGCCGCAGGCCCGCCTGGCTATGGCCGGCGGTGGCGGGGGGGCTGGCCGGAATCGCCGCGATTGCCGTTCTGGCCTGGTGGCTTGGACACGAGTCCGGACGCGCCGTGGTCGCCGCACCCGCCGAAGCCGAACCGATCGAGCGGCCCGCGATCGTTGCCGGAAACCTGCCGGCGCCCGTGCCTGGGGCGATCACTGCCGTGGCGGCGGAGATTCCGCAGTCCCCCGCGCCCGCGGCGGTACCCGCCGCAACGGCCACAGGCAGTGACGGCGGCGTTTCGTCCGCCCCCATCGCAACGACGCTGGACTGGGCCGCCGTGCGCAGACCGGACGCGGCGTTTCGCGCCGTGCTCGAACGCTGGCAGGTCGAGGCTGGCGGCGTCGACGCCGAGCGGCCCTGTGCCGCGGTCGAGGCCGCCGGGCTGGCCTGCCTGGAAGCGGCCCTGGACTATGACCGGCTGCTGGCCCATGACCGGCCCGCGGTGCTGCACCTGTACGCCGCCGATGGTGGCGACGGCTGGCTCGCGCTGCTCGGCGCGGACGAGCGGAACGTCACGCTGGGCTACGACGGCGAGCGCCTGCACTGGCCACGCGAGCGGCTCGCGACCGCCTGGTTCGGTGACGCACAGGTCATCTGGCGTCCCGCGCCGGGCGGGGCGACCGTGGTGGCTGCCGGCGATGCGGGCGAGGGTGTGCGCTGGTTGCAGACGACGCTGGTCGCTCTGGGTGCGACCGACGTACTGCTCGACGCTGGCCGCTTCGGCGATGCGACCCGCGCCGCTGTCATTGCGTTCCAGCAGCAGCACGGCCTGACCGCGGATGGCATTGTCGGTCCGCGCACCATCATGCGGTTGCGCGCGGTGCGCGGCGACGCGGGCCCGCGTCTGGGCGAGGGCTGAGATGTCGTACCTGCTCAAGGCGCTGGAGCGATCGGACGCCGAACGCCGCAATGCGACGGCACCCGGCCTGCATACGCCAGCGCCCAGGCCCGCCGCGATAGAAGGCCCTCCGGCCCGGCGCATGCTGTGGATGGCGCTGGTCGTCGTCGCCGTGCTCGCGGTCGGTCTGGGCTGGGCGTTGCTGCGCGATGGCGCACCACCGCCTGCCTCCCCATCCGCGGACGAGGCGTCCGCCGTGGCTGTCGTGCCCGAGCCGGAGCCGATCGCGCTGGCAGCGGCACCTTCAGCGGTCCCGGCGGAACCCGTTGTGGCACGGCGAGTCCCCACCCTGGATGCCGAGGCCATCGCGGCCGCACGTACCCGCATGCTTGCCGAACGTCGCCAGCGCCAGGCGCGGGCCGAGCCGAGCAGGGTCGAATCCGCGCCCCTGCCAGCGAGCGGAGATCGCGACGAACCGGAGCCCGCGTCGGGGGTCGAGCTCGCCGCCGGCCCGGATGAGCCGGCCATTGAGGCCTTGCCGCCCGAGCGCGAGCCCGTGTCGACACCGCCCGCCGAGCCGGCGCCGGCGCATCCCCTCGCCGAACCCGTCGTGGTCGAGGCCATCGCGAGCAGGCGTTCGCCGGGGCCGCAGCCGCGGTCGGTACACGCGCCGCCACAACGGCCCGCGACGCCGGCTACCAGTGGCGTCCCGAACCTGTTCGACCTGCCGATCGAAAGGCGACTCGACATTCCGCAGGTCGGCATCTCCATGCATGTGTATTCCGACACAGCGGCCGAGCGCCTGGCGCGGATCAACGGCCGGCTATCGCGCGAGGGCGATGCACTCGACGGCGCGCTGCGGCTGCGGGAAGTGACGCCCGACGGGGTGATTCTCGAATTCGGCGACCGGGCCTTCTCGCTGCGGCTCGATCAGCGCTGGCTGCCGCCGCATTAACTGCAGGGAGTTCGTCTAGACTTCGCTCATGCGAACGCTGGACCAATGGTTCGATGCCTACCGCGTGAGTCACCAGCACCCACGCAACATCGCGCTGCATGTCGTATGCGTGCCGGCCATCGCGCTCAGCGTGGTCGGCCTGCTGGCGGCACTGCCCGGCCCTGCATTTGTGGAGCCTTGGGCGTTTATGCACTGGGGCACGCTGGGGCTTGCGCTCGTGATCGCCTACTACCTGCGTCTGTCCGTAGCCTTGGGGTTGGGGATGGCGCTGGTGGGCGGGGTCTTTCTGCTCGGTGTCGAAGCGCTCCAGCGGCTGCCCTGGCCGGTCTGGCAGACCAGTCTCGCCATCTTCATCGTGGGCTGGATCGGCCAGTTCGTCGGCCACCTGATCGAAGGGCGCCGGCCGTCGTTCTTCGAGGACGTGCAGTTTCTGCTGATCGGCCCGGCATGGGTGCTGGCGCACCTGTATCGGCGTCTGGGCATCGGGTTCTAGCTTCCAGCTTCCAGCTTCCAGTTCCCAGTTCCCAGTTCCCAGCGGCTGGCGGCTGGCGGCTGGTGGCTGGTGGCTGGTGGCTGGTGGCTGGTGGCTGGTGGCTGCGGTTGAACTGGCGCGCGGCTGGCCCTACATTCCCGAGCCAGTTGTTTCCGAAGCCGCGCAGACCAACCGCAGAACATGAACGATAACGCCACGATCGAACGCCACGAATTTCAGGCCGAAGTCCGGCAGATCCTGGACCTCGTCATCCATTCGCTGTACAGCCATCGCGAGATTTTTCTGCGCGAGCTGATCTCCAACGCCTCGGACGCGGTCGACAAGCTGCGCTTCGAGGCGCTCGGCAACGACGCGCTGTATGCCGGCGACAGCGAGTCGCGCATCGACCTCGCGCTGGACGAAAAGACCCACACGCTCACGATCAGCGACAACGGCATCGGCATGTCGCGCGAGGAGGTCATCGACAACCTCGGCACCATCGCCCACTCCGGCACGCGGCGCTTTCTCGAGCAGCTCAGTGGCGACGCGAAGAAGGACAACCGCCTGATCGGGCAGTTCGGCGTCGGCTTCTATTCGGCGTTCATCGTGGCCGACCGGGTCGAGGTGATCACCCGGCGCGCCGGCGCGGAGCCCGCCGATGCCGTGCGCTGGGAATCCGACGGCAAGGGTGGCTACACGCTGGAATCGGTCGAGAAGGCCAGCCGCGGCACGCAGGTCATCGTGCATCTGCGCGAGGATGCGTACGAGTTCGCGGAGAATTTCCGCGTGCGTGACATCGTGCGCAGGTATTCCGATCACATCGCCGTGCCGATCCATCTGAGCGTCACGGACGCAGACGGCAAGACCGGCGAGTCCGAGGCCATCAATCGCGCCTCGGCACTGTGGATGCGGCCCAAGGCGGAGGTCAGCGACGACGACTACAAGGCGCTATACAAGCACATCGCCCACGACTTCGAGGATCCACTGACCTGGATCCACAACCGTGTCGAGGGCAACAACGAGTACAGCTCGCTGCTGTACATTCCGGCCCGCGCGCCGTTCGATCTGTGGGATCGCGAACGTCGCCATGGCGTAAAGCTCTATGTAAAGCGCGTGTTCATCATGGACGACGCCGAGCAGCTGCTGCCGGGCTACCTGCGTTTCGTGCGCGGCGTGATCGATTCCGATGACCTGCCGCTGAACGTCTCGCGCGAGCTCCTGCAGAAAAATCGCGTGATCGATTCCATTCGCAGCGCGTCGGTCAAACGCGTGCTGGGTCTGCTGGAGTCGATGGCCGGCGACAATCCCGAGCAGTATGCGAAGTTCTGGTCGCTGTTTGGCGGCGTGCTGAAAGAAGGCCCGGCGGAAGACCACGAGAACGCCGGGCGCATCGCGAAACTGCTGCGTTTCGCATCCACACGCAGTGAGGGCGACAAGGCCGACACCTCGCTGGATGATTACATCGCGCGCATGCCGGAGGGGCAGGACAAGATCTACTACATCACGGCCGAAACCGTTTCGGCCGCGCGTCACAGCCCGCATCTGGAGGCATTCGAGGCGCGTGGAGTCGAGGTGCTGTTGCTTGGCGATCGCGTGGACGAATGGCTGGTCGCGCATCTGCCGGAGTTCGCGGGCAAGTCGCTGGTCTCGATTGCGCGCGGCGAGGTGGACCTGGACGCCATCAAGTCCGCAACCGAAGGCCAGACCGCGGATGAATCCGACAGCGCGACCGATCCGGCACGTGCCGACAAGGCCGTGCTGAATCGCATCGCTACGGCGCTGGGCGAGCGCATCAAGCAGGCGCGCGCCAGCAAGCGGCTTACGCGTTCGGCGGCGTGTCTGGTGGCCGACGAACACGATCTCAACAGCAATCTGGCGCGCATTCTCAAGGAGGTCGGCCAGGAAGTTCCGGCGCATCAGCCCATACTGGAAGTCAATCTCGCGCATCCGCTGGTGCAACGCATGGCCGATGAATCCGACACCGATCGGTTCGGCGATCTGGCGCGGGTCCTGTTCGATCAGTCCGTGCTGGCCGAGGGCGGGACGCTCGAGGATCCGGCCGGATTCGTCCGGCGCATCAACGAACTCCTGGTGCGGGCGCACTGATCGGGTTAGGCGCAGGCAAAAATCGCGCCATTCGCGCCGAAAAACCGCGCAAGACAGTATGAAAATGAACTGCCCGTACGCTTTTGCGGGCGGCTGATATACTCCCCTTCAAGCCAAGAATCTGCGGAGGGCCAAGTGGCCGTAACCGAACTGACGCAAACCGATTTTGACCAGACGATCACCGACAACGGGTTCGTGATCGTGGATTTCTGGGCGCCTTGGTGCGGCCCGTGCCGCTCGTTCGCCCCGGTCTACGAGAAGGTCTCCGGCGAGCACGATGACATCGTCTTCGCCAAGGTGAACACCGAGGACGAAACCGCACTCGCGCAGATGTTCGGTATCCGCTCGATCCCGACGCTGATGATCTTCCGCGATCAGATCATCATCTACAGCAACCCCGGGGCATTGCCGGAATCGGCGTTTCAGGATCTCATCGGTCAGGCGCGCAATCTCGACATGGACAAGGTGCGGGCCGAAATCGCCGCGCGGCAGGAATCCGCAAAGGCCTGAGCAAATCGATGAACGCCGTTGCGGTCCGGGAGTTTCTAAGCGCGACGGTCAGGTCGGACCAGCCCAGCGTCGGCCGGCTGCTGGATCTCTGCGAACAGAACTACCGTCGCGTGCTGCTGCTTGTGCCCGATCTGCGGCTGTGGAGCGGCGCGCGCGAGCCCATTGAAGATGCCGGCGTCCAGTACACCTTTCACGTCGACGAGCAGACGCCGTACACCACCGCGCTGCGCATGATCTGTCGCATGGCCACCGCGGCCGGTGCGCGTTCACGCGAAACACTGGAAATCCATCTGCGTATCTATCACGACGCGCGCCAGGCCGAAGTCACGTTCCTCGCCTGCGATGGGGTGCTGTGCCGCGCGTTCAGCGCGCAGTCGCCGGATCGCCGCGGGCTGCGTCTGAAGTGGGCCGTGAACCTGTTTCTGGAAAAATGGCTGCGCTGGCAGCTGGCCCGCGACCGCCGCTTCGGCGATCCGCCACCCGCCGCCGCCTGATCCCCCGGCGGCCCGATGTCCGCCTCGGTGGATTTTTTTCGGCACCGCTTGCAACAGATCATCTTGCCGCCATGATCCGTCCTGTAAAACAGGCACGATCCGCGTCCCCGCAACAGGAGATTCAACCCATGCGCAAGCTGATGACCGCCGGTGCACTCGCGCTGGCATCGTTCGTGGCCGTCTCGCCGGCCCAGGCGTTCATGGTGACCTCGGCACAGGCCGATGACTACATCGTCGTCGCGCCGGGAGACACCCTCGGCAAACTGGCCGGCAATCGCTGGCGCGCGATGTGCGAACTCAACGCACTGGCCAATTGCAACGTGATCTCCATCGGCCAGGTGCTCGCGCTGCCGCCGAATCGCTGAGCGCTGGATGCTGCCAAGGAAACTCTGAACGATTCAGAGTTTCCCGCGGCACATGGAGGTGTCGCCGAACGGCGGCTGCAAGCCGTTGAAAGGGAACCCCTGAAGAATTCAGAGTTTCCTGCGGCACAGGGAAATTCCGCCTTTTTTCGCGGCAGCAAGCTGTCGAAAGCGCGCGAAGTCGAACAGGGCGCTGTGTTCCCGTCCACCCGTCGGGGATTCGTCGCGGCCGGCTACGGGGGGCTGCCGGCTGTGAGGGAAGTGGGAGGGGCTTAAGCATTGTTGTCACTGCGTCAGCCGGTTTTGGGACGCAACGCAGGCTTGCCCGTGGGCTGAGACCAGACCAGAAACCGGCGGGATCTATCTGGAAACGGCCATTATTTTTCCCAGCACGTCCGGAACTTCTCCGACCGCGCTCAGTTCGAAAGCGTGAACATGACTGCATCGATCGCACTGGGCGTCTTCGTTCTATTTGTCGTCGGTTCGATCTGGTACGTCTACCGCTACCGGGGCGAGGTTCGATACGCGGGCTTGTCGGAATATCTGCGCAAGGGCTGGCCTGTTTTTACCCCGCTCAACTGCCTGCTCTATCTCAATACCGAAAAACGCGCGCGCAGGGCCATCATGGATACGGCGGATTTCCCCGAGCTGCGGGAAATCCAGGAGAACTGGGAGCTCATACGCGAAGAGGCTGTAGCGCTGACCGAAATCGGCTTTTTCGACCAGACAACCCGGGAAGGCGAGGCCTCTTACTACGATGTGGGGTTCCGCACTTTCTACAAATACGGCTGGAGCAAGTTTTACGTCACCTGGTACGGCTATACCCACGCGTCGGCGAAGAGACATTGTCCTAGAACGGTCGACATCCTTTCCCGGGTCAGGACTGTCAATGGCGCGATGTTCACCTTGCTGCCGCCCGGCTCAAAACTCACCCGCCACCTTGATCCGGCCGCCGTCTCGTTGCGGTTCCACCTGGGGTTGAAAACGCCCAACGATGACCGCTGTTTCATCAATGTCGATGGTCGGGACTATTCGTGGCGCGATGGTGAAGCGCTGATCTTCGATGAAACCTACCTCCATTACGCCCTGAACAACACCGATCAATCACGCCTGATCCTGATGTGTGATGTTGAACGTCCGATGGGCATCATCGGCCGAGCGGTCCAGTGGTTTTACAAGGGGATTGTCCGATTCTCAGTGGTGCCGAATACCAGTGAAGATAAACAGGGCGCTTACAATCGAGTCTTTGCGACTCTCTCACCGCTACTGAAGCGCACCAAAGAACTGAAGAAAACCAACCGTCCGCTCTACAAGACGCTGAAATATATTGTCAACAGCCTGTTATTGGTCCTGCTGGGGGCCGTTGTATATGGGGTCGTTCAGCTGATTCTGCTCGCGTTTTGATCGAGATCGCCGGATAACCCGGGGAAGGTCTGGGCAATTCGTCCCGGATTGCCAGAGCAGTGAAAACGAAAAGGTGCAATTTTTCGTTTTCTTGCATTTTCGACGTCCTACGCCCTTTGAAAATGGTGGCACGTCCATGTGCCGCGGGAAACTCTGACAATTCAGAGTTTCCCTGGAGTTTGAATTCCGTGGCGAGGCCACTGCAGTCAGCCTGCGGTCTGCGCAACCGGCCCAGGCTCCTGGCTTGTGCGCTGCCGGTGCAGGCTCGGGTCCACGACCTCGGCCATGGCCGCCTCGTCCATCTCGCGATCGAGGAACAGTGCAATTCGCCGGGCCATTTTCTGGGGCTCGGCGATCACCTCCGCGTGGTTCAGCCACAGCACCTGCACGCCGCGGTGCTGATCGAGCAGCTTTTTCAGCGCGGCCAGTTGGCCGGCATAGGTCTGCCTGAGTTTTTCCTGCGGCAGGCGCGCGCCCTTCTTGTCCAGGTTCTCCAGCATCCGCGCCTGCGAGGCAGTGACCTCGTCCAGGTCGCGTTCCATGAAAACGACGCGGTAGCGGTGTGGCTGCGGCGGCAGATAGGCCAGCAGTTGCGCGATGATCTTCACGGCCTTGCCGTCGGCCTCCGGCAGCCAGCCGCGGTCGGTCATCAGGCGCTTGGCGCGCTCGAATTCGTAATAACCCCTGGGGTTGTCGCCGTCGGCTGCGCGCTGGCCGTCGGTCAGCGGCGGCAGGCCGCCGGCCTCGAGCATCTGCATCATCATGCTGGTGCCTGAGCGCGGCAGGCCGGAAACGACCACGATCTCGCACGGGGGCTGATCGAGGACCGGGTCGCGCGGCGGCTCGGCGTTCGGATCGTCGAGCTTCACGGGTTTCACGTCGGCGCCGCCGTCGATCTTTGCCAGTCGCGCCATGCGCCGGGCGCGATGTTCCTCGACGCGCTGGCCGATCTCCGCGATCGCCCGAGTGTGTTCCTCGGCCTTCTCCCTCATGGCCGTCGAATTGCCGAGCACATGCGCATACAGGTGTTCCAGGCGACGATGGGCATCGAGAAAGTTCGGGTTCTGGCTGACCGCCATCTCGAACGCCTGCGTGGCGCGCTGGTAGCGTTTCATGCCTTCCAGCGCGAGGCCGAGGCAGTGGTGCGCCCACGGGAACTGGTAGCGCAGTCCGATGGTTTTCAGCGCCAGCTGCGCGGCCCGCTTGAATTGCCGCCGGTGCAGGGTGACGCGGGTCAGGCCGAGGAAGGCGTCCGGGTGCAGCGGGTCGAATTCGATCACCCGCATGAACGCCTGCTCGGCGTCTTTCGGGCGTTTCATCTCCAGGTACACGCGGCCGATGAGCGTAAGCAGGCGCGTGGACTTGGGGCTGGCCTTCTCGGCCTTGTTCAACACCTCGAGCGCTTGCTCGTACTTGCCCTCGTCGAACAGCACGTTGCCAAGCAGGTAGTGCATGAAATACGGGCTGAAGCGCGCCTTGGACTGCAGGTTCAGGTACTGCTCGCGCTCCTTGACGCCCATCAGCGGCTTTTCTTCTTCCGCCTTCTCTTCCTCGGGCACATCCAGCGATTGACGCAGGCGCTCGGCCTCGGCCTCCTTCGTCGCCTCCTGCTCGAGCGCGGCTTCGTCCTGTTCGGTTGCCTCGCCGCGTTCGGCCTTGCGTTGTTTCAGCACCTTGTGGAACTCGCGCAGCTTTTCGCGCGCGGCGCTGGCTTCGTCCTGCCGACGCTGCAACAGGGTCTCGACGATCTCGCGCTGGAAGCCGGTCTGTCCGAGCATCTGCGCGCAGTACGCAAGGCGCACGCCAAAGCGGTGCTCCATGGGCCATTCCCCCCACAGACGCTCCAGGTGACCGATGGCGTGGGCGAAGCGCCCGGCGTGCATCAGGGACTCGGCGAGGTTGTAGTCCAGCTCGCGCTGGGTCTGCTTTTGCGCGACGGAGAGGTCCACGTCGGGCTTGTCGATGTAGCCCAGGTCCACGAGCTGTTGCATGGTCTCGGCACTGTCGGCGGTGGGCATCTCCTTGCCCTCCGGGTGCAGGCCGGCCTCACCTTCGACTGCGTCCCAGGACTCGATCCATTGCAGTTCGGGTTCGGTCTCGAAGCAGTCCAGCAGGGGTTCGCCGTCCATGTCCTCGCCGATCGGCAGGCCGTATACCGCGAGAATAGTCGGCGTCACGTCAAGCAGGGTCGCGCCGTGGACCAGGTGATCCTTGCGGATACCGGGACCGGCGATCAGGAACATGCCGTGTTCGCGGTGCTCGGCGGCGGGGCCGGCCGGCTCCTTCGGGATGGCGCGCGGGCGCAGGTGATCGGGGTGGAAGCCGTGGTCCGAGCACATGACGACGATGGTCTCGGCGAGGTCGATCTTGCTCAGCATCTGGCCGAGCATCAGGTCATGGAACTTGTAGCCCATGTCGATCACGTTCGAGTACAGCTCGAAGTCGCGCTCGGGTATCCAGTCCTGGCGCGGCGGGTGGTACTTCATGAAGCCGTGGCCGAAGTGGTCGATGCCGTCGAAGTACACGGCCATGAAGTCCCAGGGCTCGCGGTCGATCAGATAATCCGCGGCGGCCTGGACGCTGGCCGTCTCGGCGAGGATCTTCGCGACGCCGATTGCGCGCTTGTCCTTCTCGAGATCGATGTCCATGAGCTTCGGGATGAAAGGCTCGAGCACGTCGGCGCTCATCTCCTCCGGGCGCACGCGGAACTCGGCGAGTTCCTCGGCCAGTCGTTCGGGGTGAACCGTTTCCGGTTTCATCGGCCAGGGCTGGCCGACTCCCTTGTCGACCTTGGGGGCTTTTTGGAACATGTCCGAGACCATTACGCCGTTGATGGGTTCGGCCGGGTGACTGGGCCACCAGCCGACCACGGTGGAGCGCAGGCCCTGCTGGTTGAGGATGTTCCAGATCGCCTTGGTCTTGCGGCCGAGGTTGGTGATCGGCCGTGCGCCGCCGGCCGGATCGGGCTCGGCGAAGCCGTGGATGCCGTGTTTGAACGGGCGCTTGCCGGTGGCGATGCTGGTCCAAAGCATGGGCGAAAGCACCGGGTGCAGCGTGGTCAGGTTGCCGCGTGTGCCGCGCTCGACCAGCCCTTGCAGGATGGGCATCTGACCGGTGTCCATGAGGCGGTCCATGGTCTTCCAGTCGGCCGCGTCCCAACCGATCACCAGTACTTTATTAGCCATCTCTTGGTGCTCGAAAAATCAAAGTCAAAAGATTGCCACGCGCGCGTGGCGGACTACACCCGGAACGGATTGACCACCGTGACGCCGGCGTAGTCTTGCCCGGCGTTCAGGTCTTCCGAGTACAGGACCGTGGCCGCAAGCTGCTGGGCGGCGGCCACGATGGCGGCGTCCCAGTAGGCGAGCTGGTAGCGGTCTTTGACCATCAGCGCGGTACGCATCAACGCCGGGTCGGTGACGACCAGCGGTCGCTGCATGAACTGTTCGACCACGGCCGTGGCGTCCGCGTGGTTCATCGCCGGATGTGGGCCCCGCGTCGCGTTGACATAGAACTCCTGCAACACCTGAACGGAGACGCCCCAGTCCCCGGCCGCCAGCAGCGCCCTAGCGGTGGTGCGTTTGGCCTGCTCCGCGGGAGCGCTGGAGATCGCGTAGAGCAGGATGTTGGTGTCCAGGAATGCCTCAGCGCTCATGGGCCTGTTCGCGCGTCATGCGCCGGGCCGCCACGAACTCGCCGGCCTTGTCCAGCGCGGCGAACAGGGGCGCCGCACGATCCGCCTCCGGCGTGGCCGACTGCCGCAACTGCTCGAGATAGGCCCGGACCATGGCGCTGACCGAGGTACCGCGCTGCGCGGCGAGGATGCGGGCCTGACGGTAGGTCTCGTCGTCGACGGATACGGTGATGTTCTTCATGGCGATCTCACAGTCTCACAGCTACACAGTATAGCCGCGAATCGGCCTTGAAGCGGAAATTCAGCCACCGGCCCGGCAGGTGCGAATCCCGGTGAACGCTCACGCCGCGGTCATTGAGCTAGAAACGAAAAAGGCCGGACTGGCAACGCCAATCCGGCCCGTTCGGAGCGCCGGAGATCAGGCCGGCGCCGGTTCCCCCGCCAGTCGCTCCAGGGCCGCGTGGCGGCGCTCGCGATAGCGGCGGATGCCCATGGCGCCCAGACCCAACAGCGCCAGCAGCGGGGTGGCCGGCGAGGGGGCCGGCGTGCCGGTCGGATCGCAGCTACCAAGGCCCGAAGTCTGGCCGGCGGTGATCGAATCACCGCAGTTCTCGAAGGCCCACTCCGAGATCGTCAGCGTGGCGCCACCGTCCTCCCCCGGAAACAACTCGATATGGATGCGCGCCCAGCCGTACTGGGTGCCGGGGACGCCCGTGGAGCCCGTGAACCGGAAGCCCAGGTAACCGCTGGAGGTGTTAGAGAAGTTTCCAACGAAGCTGCTAGGAACGCCGGAAAAGGTTGATATCGAATACAGCGTGCCGATCCCAAACGCGCCCGCGGCGCCGATGAGTTGGCCAAAGATCAGATTGGCGGGAAACCCGCCGCTCATGAGCGCACGACCAGGGAGCCCGCCCGAAACCGCCGCCCAAACCGATCCGCTGGTTGTGGAGGTCTCCCCCCCCGAGTAGGTGTAGAAATGGTTCAACCTGAACTGCAGGTCGTCGCCGCCCGCGCCATCGATGTCCCAGTCAAAGGCTTGGAAACCAGAAGAACCAATGGAGAAGTTCTGCGGCATCGCATTGATATGGATGACGGCGGCCATCGCGTCACCGCCGGCGAAGGCCATGCCCGTGGCCGCAGCGGTGTAGCCGAGCAGTTCAGCCGGGGTCTTGCGGCTGCCTGTTCGCGCGGCGCGGCGCGCGTAGGCATCCAAGCTTGAGTCGAGTTCAGGAGTTTCGGAGTCGCTGCGGGTGTTCATTGCTTTTCTTTCCCGAGGAATTTGGTGTGTGATTAAACCCGTCAAAATAACGGCACTTTTCATGCCAAATTTTCAACCCATTGTTTATGCGTGGGTTTCAGGTTTTCGAACGTGGGCGGAGACGGGTTTTCGTGCCGGAATTGTAAAGTTTTTCGACACGGCGACGCGCACAAGTTTACAGCCGTGCCTGCGCCGCAGCCCTGATGGCTTGCGGCCACCGGAATCGGGCGCTGACCGGGACGGCCTGCGTCTGAGCCGCCCGTGGGGCGATGAATCAGGCCGGCGCGGCGGATTCCGCGAGGCGCTTCAGTCCCACCTCGCGGCGCTCGCGATAGCGGCGGATGCCCATGGCGCCGAGGCCCAGCAGGGCCAGCAGCGGGGTGGCCGGCGAGGGTGCCGGCGTGCTGACGGCATCGCAGCTGCCCACACCCGAAGTCTGACCAGCCTGAATCGAATCTCCGCAGTTCTCGAAGGCCCACTCAGAGATGGTCAGCGACGCGGAACCTCCTGGCCCGGGCCTGGCAGCGACGTGAATCTGCGCCCAGCCATACTGGGTTCCTGGCACCCCCGTGGCGCCGGTAAACCGGAAACCTAGGAGGCCCGTCGAACTAGGGCTAAAGCTTCCCCGGACACTCGAGGTAACACCGCTATAGGTGCTGACGGAGTAGAAGGGGCCACTCCCAAAGGACCCAGTGGGCCCAATAAGCGCGCCGGCGACCAGGTCGGCCAAGAATGTAGGCCCCTTCAGCGCGCGCCCTGGAGCGGCGAAGCCCAGCTCCGCGAACGCGGAACCGTAGGAGGTCCCGCCGCCTGTGTAAAAGGCGTGGCCCAGGACAAAGAAAAAGTCAGGGGCACCGGCGCCGTCTACATCGAAAAGGAAATTCTTCAACGAATTAGAGCCAACCGAGAATGTCTGCGGCGTTGTCATGTGCATGACGCTGGCCATGGCATCGCCGCCGGCAAAGGCCATGCCGGTCGCGGCGGCGGTGTAGCCGAGCAGTTCGGCCGGGGACTTGCGGCCGCCGCTGCGCGCCGCGCGGCGCGAGTAGGCGTCGAGGTCCGAGTCGAGATCGGCCGTCGCGACGTCGCTACAGGTTGTCATTTGCTGGTTCCCCGAGGAATCTGGAGTTTGGTGAAAACCCTACCGATTAAGCACGTTTCATACCAGATTTTTCAATCCGTGGTTTTTGCACGCGTTTCAGGTTTTCAACCGTGGGCGGAGGCGGGTTTTCGTGCCGGAATTGTAAAGTTTTTCGACACGGCGACACGCACAGGTTTACAGCCGTGCCTGCGCCGCTGCCGTGATGGTTTTGCGCACTCAGGGCTACGGAGGTGCATTTCCGAGAGGTTCAGCGGACTGTTGAATCTCTTTTCTCGGCCTCTCGCCGGCGCCGGACAATAATTTTTCCTTGCATCGGCGAGCCTGGGTGGCTTGATCGCGATGTGCTCAGATCAACCTTTCGGTTGCATCCGGGTGGCTCAGGAACGCGCGCGGGCTGGCGCTGTAGCCGTAGGCGCCGGACTGGTAGATCACGACCAGATCGCCGGGTTCGGCCTGCGGCAGTTCCATGCGGTCGGCGAGCAGATCGAGCGGCGTGCACAGCGGCCCGACGATGGAAACCGTCTCGCGCTCGGTTGAATCCATGCGGTTGGCAATCGCGACGGGATAGTTCTTGCGGATCACCTGGCCGAAGTTGCCGCTTGCGGCCAGATGGTGGTGCAGGCCCCCGTCCGTGACCAGGTAGACGAGTCCGCGCGAGACCTTTCGATCAATCACGCGGCAGACGTACAGCCCGGCCGGGCCGACCAGGTAGCGCCCGAGTTCGACGACGATCTCGGCCTCGCGCAGGATGGCCGGCAGCTGCGCGAGCTGTTCATGCAGGTTCGCGCCGATCGGCGCGAGATCGAGCCATTCCTCGCCCGGAAAATACGGAATGCCGAAACCGCCGCCGATGTTCAGGATCTGCACCGGTCCCGGCGCGACTTCGGCGAGCTTGGCTGCAAGCTCGAAGCTCGCGTTCTGCGCCTCGATGATCGATTCCGGCCGCAGGTTCTGCGACCCGGAGAAGATGTGAAAGCCGATGAACTGGACATCCAGCTCGGCCATGCGCGCAAGCACGGCGGGCACCTGTTCGGCGTCGATGCCGAACGGCTTCGGACCGCCGCTCATCTTCATGCCCGAGGTCTTGAGTTCGAAGTCCGGATTCACGCGTAGCGCCACGCGCGGCGCGACCCCCAGCTCGGCACCGATCCGCGCGATGCGGTCGAGTTCGCCCGGTGATTCGCAGTGAATGACGATGCCGGTCTCGATCGCAAGATTGAGTTCCTCGTCGCGCTTGCCGGGGCCCGCGAAGCTGATGTTCGCGTGGTGCATGCCGGACTGCATCGCGATCTGCAGCTCGCCGAGCGAGGCGACGTCGAGCCCGTCGACCTGGGCGGCGATATGCGAGACCAGTTCGGGCATCGGGTTCGCCTTGATGGCGTAGTGCAGATGCACGCGTTCGGGCAGGGCGTCGCGCACGCGCTGGATCTGTGCGTCGACCACGGCACGGTCGTAGAGATATAGCGGCGTGGTCTCCTCGCGCGCGGCGAGCGCGGCGATGGTTTCGCCGCTGGCGATCAGGTCCGCGCCGTGCACGGCGAACTGGTCCATGGCCGCATGCAGGAGTGGTGTGCGGCTCATGCGAACAGCGCCCGGTATTCGAGCGCCAGCGCGCGGCGGTCGATCTTGCCGTTGGCATTTCTGGGCAGTGCGTCGCGCACGATCACCTCGGCCGGCTGCATGTAGTTCGGCAGGGCGCCGCGGCAGATCTCCATGATCGTTGCGCTGGGATCGGTCTCGCCAGTGGCGACGATCAGCAGCACGATCGCCTGGCCAAGCATGGCGTGCTCGATCCCCACGGCCGCGACCTCGGCCACGCCCGCGCAGCGATAGACGACTTCCTCGACCTCGGTCGGGCTCACGCGATAACCCGAGGTCTTGATCATGTCGTCGCGGCGCCCTTCAAAGTAAAGGTAGCCGTCGGTATCGCGCCTGACCAGATCGCCGGACCACACGGCGGTCTCGGCGACGGGAATCTCGCCGGGCCGGCACGGCGCCGGACGGTAACGTTCGGCGGTGCGCGCGGGGTCGTTCCAGTAGCCGAGTCCGACCAGTGCGCCGCGGTGCACGAGTTCGCCGGTCTCGTTCGCGTCGCACTCGCTGCCGTCCTCGCGCACGACGAGGATCTCGGCATTCGGGATCGCACGGCCCATGGAATCCGGCCGGCGGTCGATTTCCGCGGGCGGCAGATAGGTCGAGCGGAACGCCTCGGTCAGCCCGTACATCAGGAACACCTGCGCCTTCGGCACCTGCGCACGCAGGGCGTCGAGCACCGCGCGTGGCATCTTGCCGCCGGAGTTCGTGAGATAGCGCAGATGCTTGTCGAGCCCGGCCGGCCATTCGAGCTGCGCGAGCTGCGCCCACATCGGCGGCACGCCGGCGAGCCCGGTGATGCGGTCGCGTTCGATCGCGCGCAGCACATCGCGCGGCAGCAGAAAATCCAGCAGCGTGACCGATGCGCCGGTCAGGAACGCCGTCGTGAGCTGGCTGAAACCATAGTCGAAGCTGAACGGCAGCGCCGCGAGCAGACGGTCGTCCGTGGTGTTTTGCAGGTACTCGGCCACGCTCTGGGCACCGGCGACCAGGTTGCGGTGCGAGAGCACCACGCCTTTCGGCCTGCCGGTGGAGCCCGAGGTATACAGGATCGCCGCGAGGTCGGCGTCGATCGAGCGGTGCAGGGCGGCGCCGGGGGTGTCGGCGAATCCGGACCAGTCGAATACCGCGAGGCCGGAAGCTGTGACGGGTGCCGTGTCCACGCTGACGAGCGCGCGCAGGTCCGCACTCGCCGCGATTTCCGCGCCGAGGCCATCGAACCGCGCGGCCTGGCTGATCAGCACGCGTACATTGCAGTCGCGCAGGATGTGGCCGACCTGTTCGGCCTTGAGCACGGGATTGACCGGCACGAAACACAGGCCCGCGCGCGCGGCGGCGAACAGCGCAATGACGGTTTCAAAGCGCTTGGGCAGATAGACCGCCACGCGTTCGCCGCGTGCGAGACCGAGCCCGGCGATTGCGCCGGCCACGCGCTCCACCGCGTCGGCGAGTTGCGCATAGCCGAGCGCCTGTTTCGCATGGCGCAGCGCGATGGCATCCGGCGTGCGCTGCGCCGCTTCGAGGATCAGATCGCCGATCAGGGTAGGCATGAACTTGCCGCGAGTGGTTCGGCGCCGCCGGGCGCGGGCGCCTCAGTGCGTCACGGCTTCGCGGTGCAGGCCGTTGTCGTCGGCGACCAGCACTTCGCCGCCGTCTTCGTGCCAGTCCGCAAGCACGATGCGCTCGGCCTCCGTCGTCCCCAGTGCGACGGGGAAATCGCCGGGACGATGCGTGTGGCCGTGAATGAGTCTGCTGACCGACTGCGCGCGCATGGTTTCGATCACGGTGTCGGCGTTGACGTCCATGATGTCCGCCGGCAGCAGCGAGGTCGTCTCGCCGCTCTTCTTTCGATATTCGGCCGCCAGCGCGCGCCGCTCGGCGAGTGGGCGTGCCAGCAACGGTGCCTGCCAGGCCGGATCGCGCACCATGCGCCGCACCGCCTGGTACTGCACGTCATCGGTACACAGCAGATCGCCGTGCATGAGCAGGGTGTCGACGCTGCCGAGCTGCACACGGTGTGGGTCGTCGATGATCTGCGCGCCCGTGCTGTTCGCAAACGCGCCGCCGAGCATGAAATCCCGGTTGCCGTGCTGAATGAATACCGCAGTGCCGGCAGCGGTCAGATCACGCAATGCCCCGATGACTTCGCCATGACAGCCATCGCTGTCGTCATCGCCCACCCAGGCATCGAACAGGTCGCCGAGGATGTAGAGCCGCTCGGCGTCGCGCGCGCGTCCGGCGGCAAAGCGCAGGAACAGCGCGACCGTCGCCGGACGTTCGTCGGCGAGATGCAGGTCGGAGATGAACAGGCTTTGCGACATCGTGGCGCCGCGGAGTCTCGTTCAGCCTTCGATGACTTCCGCGCGTTCGATCGTGACGGAGTCGACCGGCACGTCGGAGTGGCCGGCGCGGTTGCCGGTCGCCACGCTCTTGATCTTTTCCACGGTCGGCATGCCGTCGACCACGCGGCCGAACACGCAGTAGCCCCAGCCGTCCTGACCCGGATAGTCGAGGAACTTGTTGTCCGAGACATTGATGAAGAACTGCGCGGACGCCGAATGCGGCGCGCTGGTGCGCGCCATGGCGATCGTTCCCACGCGGTTGCCGAGGCCGTTCTTTGCCTCGTTCTGGATCGGCGCGCGGGTCTTGCGTTCCTTCATGTCGGCGGTGTAGCCGCCGCCCTGGATCATGAAGTTGTTGATCACGCGATGAAAGATCAGGCCGTCGTAATGGCCGTCGCGCACATACTGTTCGAAGTTCTTTGCCGTGATCGGCGCCTTGGCGTGATCCAGCTCGATGTCGATCGTGCCGAGCGTCGTATGCATGCGGATCATTTCGGGGCCTCCTGGGTTCCGGTGGTGGGTTCCTGCGCAACGGCGGTTTCGAGAATGCGCGCCGATTCGATGACGATGTCGGTCTTCGGCACATCCTGGCGGAACGGTCCGCGCGCGCCGGTCGGGATCGCGGCCATCTCGTCGACCACTTCCATGCCCGCGACGACCTTGCCGAACACGGCGTAGCCCCAGCGCGAGCCCTTCTTGTTCAGGAAGTCGTTATCGATCAGGTTGATGAAGAACTGCGCGGTCGCCGAATGCGGCGCATTCGTGCGCGCCATGGCGATCGTGCCGCGGCTGTTCGTCAGGCCGTTGCCGGACTCGTTCTCGATGGTGGCACGCGTCGACTTCTGGTTGAGGTCCTTGTCGAAGCCGCCGCCCTGGGCCATGAAGCCCGGAATCACGCGGTGGAACACCGTGCCGTCGTAGTGGCCGTCGCGAACATAGGCGAGAAAGTTCTCGACGGTCTTCGGTGCCTTCTCGGTGTCGAGTTCCAGCACGACGGGGCCGAGGCTGGTCTTGAGTTCCACCTGGACGGCCTGCGCGGCCGCGGGCAGGGCGCCGGCCAGGACCAGCGCAAAAACGAGGGCGAAGCGGGACATTCGGGACTCCGGGAAGAAAAGGCGAGGGAATGGGCGCGCATGATAGCGGTCAGCCGCCCCGGGCTCCACCGCAATGCCGTCCATGCCGCCGCGCGTTTGGTGGCGCCGCCGGGCTTGGGCTACCATCGGCGCCCCCTTGCGGGCGAGTCCGCCAATGCTGCGCATCCACAACACCCTGACCCGCGACAAACAGCCGTTCGAACCGCTCGTGCCCGGCGAGGTCCGCATGTACGTGTGCGGCATGACCGTGTACGACTACTGCCACCTCGGCCATGCGCGCGTGCTCGTGGTGTTCGATGTGGTCTATCGCTACCTGATGCACCGTGGCTTCCGGGTCACCTATGTGCGCAATGTCACGGACATCGACGACAAGATCATCGCCCGTGCCGCGCAAAACGGCGAGCCGATGGATGCGCTGACGGGGCGCTTCATCCACGCCATGCACGAGGATGCCGACGCGCTGGGCGTGCTCCGTCCCACGCATGAGCCGCGCGCGACCGGGCACGTCGATTCGATGCTGGAGATGATCGGCCGGCTGCTCGACAACGGGCTCGCCTATGTCGCCGACAACGGCGACGTCTGCTACTCGGTGAAGGATTTCCCGGGCTACGGGAAGCTCTCGGGCAAGCAGCTCGACGACCTGCGCGCCGGCGCCCGCGTGGACGTCGCCGAGGGCAAGCGCGACCCGCTGGATTTCGTGCTGTGGAAGTCCGCCAAGCCCGGCGAGCCGAGCTGGCCCTCGCCCTGGGGCGACGGCCGGCCCGGCTGGCACATCGAATGTTCGGCGATGTCGACCGAGTGTCTCGGCGACACCTTTGATATTCATGGCGGCGGCATGGACTTGCAGTTCCCGCACCACGAAAACGAGATCGCCCAGAGCGAGGGCGCGACCGGGCATCCGTTCGTGCGCTACTGGATGCACAACGGCTTCGTGCGCGTGAACGAGGAGAAGATGTCCAAGTCCCTGGGCAACTTCTTCACGGTGCGCGAGGTGCTCTCGAGCTATTCGCCGGAAGAGGTGCGGTTCTTCATTCTGGCGAGCCACTACCGCAGTGCGCTGAACTACGGTGATGAGCAGCTTGACGCCGCACGCGGCGCCTTGACCCGGCTGTACACGGCGCTGCGCGGGCTGCCGGACGCGGCGCCCGCGGCGATTGTCGAGCCGCGCGCGCGGTTCACGGCCGCGATGGACGACGACTTCAACACGCCCGAGGCGATCGCAGTCCTGTTCGAACTCGCACGCGAGGTCAATCGCGTTCGTGAGGCCGACCCCGCCTCCGCCGCCGCCCTGGGGGCCGCGATGCGCGAACTTGCCGGCGTGCTTGGTCTGTTGCAGGGCGATGCCGAGGCCTACCTGCAGCAGGGCGCGGGCGAGGGGGGCATGTCCGCCGACCGCATCGAGGCGCTGATTGCCGGGCGCGCCGAGGCCCGCCGGGCGCGGGATTTCGCCCGCGCCGACGGCATCCGCGACGAACTCGCCGCGGCCGGCGTGACCATCGAGGACGGTGCCCAGGGCACGACCTGGCGCCGGGGCTGAGCCTGACGCGCCACTTAACGGCCGCCAGCACGGCGGCCGGTTCACGGCCGGAGTGGCGCTGGACGGGGCCTTTCGGTTAGCGTCTGCCCCTGGCTTGCAGGCCTCCGGAACTGCTGAATTGCGACTTCCAAGCGGATTTGGGGTAAACGAAGATGAAATTTGTCAATCGAGTGCTCGGTCTGGGCCTGCTGCTGGCGCCACAGCTGGCGCTGGGCGGGAACGGCGGCGCGATCGTTCACGCGCCGTTCGCGAGCGCGGTTCCGGGTATTGGCGGCCTCGGACTGGTCACCCTCGGGGTACTGCTCGGCGTGCTGGCCGCGCGGCTCATCCGGCGCCCGCAGGGCAGTGGATCGAAGCTGATGATCAGCGCGTTCGCCGTGGCCGCCCTTGCTTCGGGCGCCAGCGGCGTGAAGCTGATCGGTGACGCAAAGGCCGGCATGACCATGTTGGCCATGGTCCTCAGCGGCGGCGGTACGGTGGAGTTGCCGGACGAGAATGACTGCTTTCAGGTGTTCAACGACACGACCGTGACGCAGCAGATCATTGATGTCCAGGGCTACCCGCCCGCGATCCTGACCGCCTGCACGAACGGTGGAGTCTCCAACGGCGGTGTCTATCGCGGCACGTGCAGCGAGTCGCCGTCCACGGTGCTGAACGTGGGGGATTTCTGCGATATCCAGGTGAATCTGCCGGTACCGCCGTAGAGACGGCATTTCCATCACGCCGGCCGATCGCCGGCCGACCCTGATGGTTCACAGCTGAGCGCGGCACAGGGAGGCGCCGCGATAACAGGGGCTGACCATGCCCGGAGGCAATCCGGCTGACGTCGATTCGGGCGCCGTCTATCGCGCGCTGGGGCCGGACCAGGTGCTCAACGCACTGGAAAGTCTCGGCTGGGCCTGCGACGGCCGCCTGCTGGCGCTGAACAGCTACGAGAACCGCGTCTACCAGGTCGGCATCGAGGATGCCGAACCGGTGATCGCGAAGTTCTACCGGCCCGGACGCTGGACCGACGCCGCGATCGGCGAGGAGCACGCCTTCGCGCGCGAACTCGCCGACGAGGAGATTCCCGCCGTACCGCCGCTGGCCGACGACAGCGGCAAGACCCTGCACCATATCGGTGGATATCGCGTGGCGGTCTACCCGCGGCGCGGCGGGCGTGCGCCCGAACTCGACGACCTCGACAATCTGGAGATTCTCGGCCGGCACATGGCGCGTGTGCATGCCGTCGGCGCCGTGCGCCCGTTCGCCCACCGGCCCGTTCTGGACGTGGCGTCGTTCGGCGATGCGTCCCGTGATTATCTGCTCGCGAACGACTGGCTGCCCGGGCATCTGACCGCGGCGTACGAGTCGGTCAGCCGCGATGCGCTGGAGCGGGTGCGCGCCTGCTACGCACGCGCCGGCCGGGTCGGCGCGATTCGGCTGCACGGCGATGCGCACCCCGGCAACATCCTGTGGCGCGACGGCGTGCCGAACCTCGTGGATTTCGACGATTCGCGCATGGGGCCGGCGATCCAGGATCTGTGGATGTTTCTGAGCGGGGATCGCCCCGATCGCACCGTGCAGCTCGATGCGATTCTGGAGGGCTACTGCCAGTTTCGGGAATTCGATCCGCGCGAGCTGAATCTGATCGAGGCGCTGCGCACCCTGCGCATCATGCACCACGCCGCCTGGATCGCCCGGCGCTGGGACGACCCGGCGTTTCCGCCGGCCTTTCCGTATTTCGCCGAGCCGCGGTTCTGGGAGGACCACGTCCTGACCCTGCGCGAGCAGATGGCGGCGATGGACGAGGCGCCGCTGGTCTGGAGCTGAGTCCGGAGGACGCCTGGCCGCGATTCGGTGTCCCCGGTTGGTCGGTCCTTTCGTGCGCCGGCAAGCGCAGGGCCCGGGGTCAGAACGCTGCCCATCCAACCCGTCGGCGCGACAGATTTGCGATTCCGTGACCGCCGGGCGGGCCAGAATCCGCACCTACCGAGCGCTCGGGTCGGGCTGGACTCGGCCGGGCTGCGCTGAATTACGATCCGATGACAAAAAAATAAGCGAGTAAATTCAGTTACTTGACAAGATCAAGGCAATTTATGGGCAAGCAAAATACCGTGAATTGTGTTGTTGCGGTGGGCGCATTAGCATCTTCGAACTTTCTGATCTGACCGGGCGCACCATCGGTGTGTCGGGGTTTCCTTGTGTCTCCCTCCCGTCAGGTCGATGTCAATCCGTGAGAACGGGGCCGCAGGGCAACGTTTTCAAATACCCGCCGCGGGCCGATGCCGCGGGCACCTGGCAGTCAGCAGCGCTGGAGGAAATCAGGTCTCATGTTTGCGTATAACCCATTCGCCGAACTCTCGGCGATCATCTCGCCGGAGATCATGCAGGGCTACATCGTCCTGATGGTCATCCTCGTGATCGGCGGCACGATTCTCGACATGATGCACAAGCAGAGTGCCAAGTATTTCTTCGAGAATGCCAAGAAGGCCCAGAAGAGCGCGAAGCGCCAGCTCAGCGGCGGCGAAAAGGCGGGCCTGGCCCTGCAGACGCTGACCAACGAGGTGCTGACCTCTTCGGAGTTCAAGAGCACGCGTCGCCGTATCTCGCACCTGTTCACGATGTACGGGTTCGTGCTGTTCGTGCTGGCCACCGCGGTGCTGATCTTCGCCTACCCGACGTCGACCGACGCCGGAATCTGGCCGGTGATCTGGCATGTGGGCGCGATTGCCCTGTGCATCGGCGGTTACTGGTTCTGGTTCTCGATCCGCGTGGATGTCGCTTCCGAAGGCGTGAAGTGGTATCACCTCAACGGTCGCGGCGACCTGTTCATCCTGGGCCTGCTGTTCTCGGCGACGTTCGGTCTGCTCTGGTCGATCACCCAGCAGAACGCGGTCGCCGGCTGGACCATGGCGTTCTTCGTGCTGTTCGTCGCGGCCAGCACCATGCTGTTCGGCACGGTGTTCTGGTCGAAGTTCGCGCACATGTTCTTCAAGCCCGCCGCTGCCTATCAGAAGAAGGTCATCAAGGCCGACGGCTCGCGCGAGAATCTGCCGGCTGACTTCGACCTGTCGGATCCGGCGGTTCACGCCCGGTTCCCGGACGTTCCAGAATACATGGGCAAGAATCCGCCCAACATGGGGCTCGGTATCAACCGCGAAGCGCCCCGTCACTACTGATCAAAAGTTAAGGAGTATTCACAATGCCAACTTTTGTCTACATGACCCGTTGTGACGGTTGTGGTCATTGCGTCGATATCTGCCCGTCGGACATCATGCATATCGACACGGTCACCCGTCGTGCCTACAACATCGAACCGAACATGTGCTGGGAGTGCTACTCCTGCGTGAAAGCCTGTCCGCATCAGGCGATCGACGTGCGCGGTTATGCCGACTTTGCCCCGCTCGGTCACTCCGTCCGCGTCAAGCGCGACGAGGAGAAGGGTGTCATCGCCTGGCGCATCAAGTTCCGCAACGGCAAGAAGGACATGGACCTGCTGGCGCCGATCACCACCAAGCCGTGGGGCAGCGCCATTCCGCAACTGCGTGAGGTTCCGGCGCCAAGCGCCGAACAGCGCAAGAGCCAGCTCCTGTACAACGAGCCGAAATACATCCGCCTTGATGATGGTGACATCCACACCCTCAAGTCGAATGGCCTCAAGTTGAAAGCCGGGGTGTACTACTAATGAAATTCAAGACTATCGTTGAAGACGGGATTGACATCCTGGTCGCCGGCGCCGGCCTCGGTGGCACCGGTGCGGCGTTCGAGGCCCGCTACTGGGGCCAGAACAAGAAGATCGTCATCGCCGAAAAGGCGAACATCGACCGTTCCGGCGCCGTTGCGCAGGGCCTGTACGCAATCAACTGTTACATGGGCACCCGCTTCGGTGAGAACAATCCGGAAGACCATGTTCGCTACGCGCGTATCGACCTGATGGGCATGGTCCGCGAGGACCTGCTGTTCGACATGGCCCGCCATGTGGACTCGGCTGTGCACCAGTTCGAGGAATGGGGCATGCCGATCATGCGCAACCCGAAGACCGGTTCGTATCTGCGCGAAGGTCGCTGGCAGATCATGATCCACGGTGAGTCCTACAAGCCGCTCGTCGCCGAGGCCGCCAAGAAGTCGGCCGACAAGGTGTTCAACCGCATCTGCGTCACGCACCTGCTGATGGACGAGGCGAAGGACAACCGCGTGGCCGGTGCTGTTGGCTTCAACGTGCGCACGGGCAACTATCACGTCTTCAAGTCGAAGACCGTGATCGTCGGCGCCGGCGGTGCATCGAACATCTACAAGCCGCGTTCGGTCGGCGAGGGTGCGGGTCGCGTGTGGTACGCGCCGTGGTCCTCCGGTTCGGCCTATGGCCTTCTGATCCAGGCCGGCGCCAAGATGACGCAGATGGAAAACCGCATCGTGCTGGCGCGCTTCAAGGACGGCTATGGCCCGGTCGGCGCCTACTTCCTGCATCTGAAGACCTACACCCAGAACGGCCTCGGCGAAGAGTACGAGTCGAAGTGGTGGCCGTCGCTGCAGCAGATCGTCGGCAAGGAATACCTGGATCCGGAGGCGTCCCACCTGACGCACCGTCCGATCCCGACGTGTCTGCGCAACCATGCATTCATCTCCGAGGTGAATGCAGGCCGTGGTCCGATCCACATGGTCACGATGGAAGCGTTCCAGGACCCGCATCTCGAAGAGATCGGCTGGCACAACTTCCTGGGCATGACCGTGGGTCAGGCCGTGCTGTGGGCCGCGACCGACGTCGATCCGAAGTATGAAAACCCGGAACTGACGACCTCCGAGCCGTACGTCATGGGTTCGCATGCGACGGGTTGTGGTGCCTGGTGTTCGGGTCCGGAGGACATTTCGCCGCCCGAGTACTTCTGGGGCTACAACCGCATGACGACCGTCGAAGGTCTGTTCGGTGCCGGTGACGCCGTCGGTGGTACGCCGCACGCGTTCTCGTCCGGTTCGTTCACCGAAGGCCGTCTGGCCGCCAAGGCCGCCTGCCAGTACATCGACGACGGCAAGGCCGAGGGCATCGTGGTGACGGACACGCAGATCGAGCGTCGCCGCAAAGAGATCTACAAGCCGATGGAGCACTACAAGGTCTATCGCAACGAGATCACCGCCGGCAGCGTCAACCCGAACTACATCAACCCGCGTCAGGCCCTGGATCGCCTGCAGAAGCTGATGGACGAGTACGCTGGTGGTGTGACGGTCAGCTACATGACCAACGAGAAGCTGCTCAACATCGGTCTGAAGAAGATGAAGCTTCTGGAAGAGGACCTCGAGAAGATCGCAGCCGAGGACATCCACGAGCTGCTGCGCGCCTGGGAAGTCAAGCATCGGCATCTGACCTCGGAAGCCGTCATGCAGCACACCCTGTTCCGCAAGGAAACCCGGTGGCCCGGCTATTACTATCGCGGTGACTTCCTGAAGGTCGACGATCAGAACTGGCACGTGCTGACCGTCTCGCGTCGTGACCCCAAGACCGGGGAATACACGATGGAGAAGGCGCCCTGCTATCACCTGATCTCGGAAAAAGAAGAGAAAGCGGCCTGATCAATGTCGGCCGGGAGCATCCGCCGAGCGCGGACGCTCCCGGACCTTTGATCGCCCGAACCGAAAGATCAACAGCGAACCTGTTGATCTTTTTTTTCGGGCGCTCTGATCGATCCGTCCAGTATCGCCAGAGTGACGAAAGCGAGAACGCGCGACCTTATTTGTTGTCCTCATTTTCAAGCGCTGGCGCGCTTCGGAAATGGCGGCAGGTTCCCGCGCCGTGGAGAACGTGGCAACCGATCGAGGCCTCTCCCGACCAACATGGTTCCATCTCCGCACGCCCGGAGCGTCTTATGAGCATCATTGAAAAGTCCGACGATGAAATCACTGCCGCCGCCCATCCGATGTGGGACGACCTGATCAAGTTCTCCAACGAAGGGGAGTACGGAAAGTTCGTCCGGAATTTTTCCTATGACCTGTTGTTCGGGCTGAACGAGGTCGAAATGGGCAAGCAGTTCGCGAAGAGCGAACTGACCCGCAGCCTGGACAGCAATTACGATTATCTGGGTCTGATCCGGCGTGGCGAGCATGTCACGGTGCTCTACCGGATGCGCAGCACCAAGCGTGCCGGCGAATGGCTGGGTCGGCTGGTGCTCGGTCATGACAAGGAAGGTGCCGTCAAGATTTTCGGCGCTTCGATCTTCTAGCAGCTTGTTGAAAGGAGCCCATCCCTGGCCTTTTCAACGTCGCAACCGAAAAGCGCGGTTTTCGGTTGCCCACGAAAATCAGACACTTGTGTGTTCGATTTTCGGGCGAGACGTCCCTGTCTCGCGATCACAGGCCGTTGAAAAGAGCGTTTCAACAGCCTGCTGGTTCCGCGCGACGTTGGCTGGTATCTCCGCAAACCACGGTGACCGATCATGAATGAGACAGCGATGGAAGACCCGGTCGGCCCGGGCAAACTCGTCGAGTTGACCTACAAGGTCATCGATGCCAAGACTCGCAGCGTGCTGACGGGCGTCGAATTTCCGATCGGCTATGTCCACGGCGTCAACGAGGTGCTTGCGCCGCAGGTGACCGCGGAGCTTGAAGGCCGGTTGCCGGGCGATGTCATCGAGGTGCCGATCGACTGCACCAAGATTTACGGCCCGCGCGACGAGTCGCTGGTGGTCACGGACCTGATCGAGAACGTGCCGGAAGAGTACCGGGAGCTGGGCATGTCGATTCTGATGGAGAATCAGAACGGCGAAACCAAGACCTTCATCGTCACGCGCCTCGATGAAAATACCATCACCATCGACGGCAACAATCCGCTGTGCGGTCGGGAGGTCCTGTTTCGCTTGGAGATTCTGAGGGTTCGCGATGCGACCCCCGAGGAGATGTCCTTCGGCGGGCCAGTCGATGCCAATCCGGATGTAAGCGAGATCGTGGGCAAGGGCGTCAAGGTCAAGAGCGTTCTCGAATAGGTCGCGCTGCATATGGCCGACTTGGCGTAATCCCGCATGTCCGGCAGTCTTTACGCCGAAACCCTGCTGAGTCCTGGTCTCGGGGTCAGCTTTCAGTGGCGTTACCAGAATGATGGCGGCTATCTGGTCGATCTGCTCGATCCGGAGTCGCCCGTCTGCGGCGCGCTCGAGCATGCCATCGACCGTTATGAGAACACGGTGTTTGCGCTGGCGCCGAACAAGCCCAACCTGATCGAGTGGGCGAACTCACAAGACACCCTGCAGGATCCCGCTGACCTCCATGAGCTGCGGCTCGGTGGCGCGCACGTCTTCCAGCAGGCCATCGAACTGTTTCAGACCATGCAGATGATGACGGACCGCGAGGAGGATCCGGTCCGGCTTTCGGCCATACATCATTGTATCGGCGACGTCATGGGCTTCATCGGTCAGCGCAGCGGCAGCAGTCACTTTCTGGAACAGGCCGCGATGTCCTACGAACAGGCCCTAGAGATACGTTCGTCCGAGGCGACCCCGCGGGAGTGGGCGCACACCAAACTCCACCTTGGCATCGTGATGCAGTGTCTCGGCGCGCTGGAAGACGACACCCGGATGCTCAAGGAAGCCCTGGAGACCTTCAAGCTGGCGGTCAATTTTCTGCCACGTAACGAGATGCCCGAAGCCTGGGCGGCCGCGATGGGCCATGTCGCGAACGTGCTGTGTCAGCTCGGCACGCACCGCCGCGGCGCGCGCACGCTGGAGCAGTCGGTCGTGGCCTACAGCAATGCGCTGGGCGTGCGACGCCCGGAGAACAATCTCCATGCCTGGGCCATCACCCAGAACAATCTGGCCGTTGCGATGCAGGCGCATGGCGTGCACGAGGAAGACATCGGATCACTCGAGGCCTGCGTGCCGCTCTACGACACGGTGCTCAAGGTGCTGGATTCGCAGACGCTGCCGATGATCTGGGCGATGGTTGCGGCGAATCGCGCCTCGGCACTCCTGGCCCTGGCGGGAGAGTCTGATTCCCTGGATATGGCCGAAACCGCCGAGAGCGAGTTCAGGAAGATTGCCGCATTGTTTGAGGGCACGAAGTTTTCCGCCTATCAGCAGGCGGCCGGGGAGCAGGTGCGCGAGGCTCAGGATCTGATCCGTCTGTTGCAGGTGTAGTTGTGGAAATTGAGATGACCAGCGTGGAGGAATGCCGGTTCTGCCAACGCAAGTCGGGCAGGCGGGTCATGATCGAGGGCCAATACGGGTTTGCGGCGTTTGATCGCCACCCGGCCAGCGAGGGTCACTTTCTGGTCATACCGCACCGGCACTTCGCGAGCTACTTCGACATCAATGACGCAGAACGCGATGAGCTGTGGTCCCTCGTGGCGCAGGGCAAAGCAATGGTCGACGAAAAGTTTCGTCCCGATGGTTACAACATCGGTATCAACGTGGGAAAGTGGGCCGGGCAATCGATTCCGCATCTGCATATCCACGTGATCCCGCGCTACAAGGGGGATGTCGAGAATCCCAAGGGTGGTGTGCGTGGCGTGATCCCCGACAAGAAGCTCTACAACGTCCACCCGGACTAGACCGACGTCGCTGCAACATGATCCGGGCCTTCTCGCAACGCCTGATGCCGCCGTTCTCGGGGCAGGTCCAGATCGCCCAGTCCGACAAGTATCGCGCCATCACGCTGGACGGTCAGATTTGGGAAATCCAGTACGTCAAGCGCAGCCATGTACGAGTTGCCACCGTCAGCTCCAGTGACATCCAGTCGCACCGCGTGCGCGACGAATTGCGTGACGGCGGTTCGGCGGACGAACAGCTCATCGAACTGCTGGACGATCTCGCCAGTATCCGTTTGCCGTTTCCCGCCGCCGACCTCTATGAATACTGGCTGCTCGATGCCGCCGACGAGTCGCCACTTGCCCTGGTGTTCTCCTGCGCCGAAGCGGAACAGATGGACAAGTTTCCCGCGCGGGCCGAATGGACGGCGTTGCCGGCCGCAGTGATGCCGATTGCGCAGACCGACGAAGAGAAGCGCAACCAGGCGCCGCCCGTCAATTACCGGTTTGAACGACTCGTCGCGGAGCGCGCCGGCACGCGCCCAAAGGCCCGCTGGTTCAAGCGCGGCGCCGACGGGCATGATTCGAATCCGTTTCCACCGCTAATGGTTCGTGAGGACTGGCCGGAGGCATCGGATCGCGATCTTTGTCGGCGCTACATCGAACGCCAGTCGCCGCGTTTATTGATGTTGCACGGTCTGGACCTGGATGATCGCCGGCGACTGGAGCGCAGCTGTCGCCCGCACGCGATGGAAGTCGCGAGATTCTGCATGCTCTATCCGGAGATCGTCGATCGCGACCTCATCGAGGCGCTTCGCGTGGAGGCGAAACTGCGCATCGCGGCCGGGGCGGAAGATCGCCCGGCCGTGCACAACCGTCGCGACGGCATACTCTATATCTGACTGCGCTTTCCCAAAAGCCGATCGAGATCGCCGCTGTTTTGCAGTGCGACCAGCTGTTCATAACCGCCGACATGCCTGCCGTCGATGAAGATCTGCGGCACGGATTTCAGACCGCAACGGCGGATCATCTCATCGCGTTCCAGAGGCATCAGATCGAGCCGATTGTCGACGTATTCGATGTTGCGTGCGTCGAGGAACTCGCGGGCTGCGACGCAGTGTCGGCAAAAACTGGTCGAGAAGATTTCAATTCGCGCTGGCATGGGCGACACCTACAGATTGCGCTTTTCCGGGCCGGCAGCCCCTTGCCGAGCGGCGCAAATCCACGCTGAAACGGGCAGGCGTGGGCGCCGGGGGATGCGTCCGGATTTCAAAGCTTTAGCGCATGGATAAACAAAAATAATCAGCAATGATCGCATGTCATTGAATTTAGGGACGAGCCGAAAATTGCGCCCGGACCGGCTACGCGGATGGCGGCCGTTACCGTTTGATTCCGCCGGGAAAAATGACAAAATAGCGCAATTGGCGGGGGTTTCTCCAACAAACCCATGCGCCGAATCCCCTGATCCCAATCCGACCATACGGTGATGTTATGAGCGAGCCAGCCAAGACCCGTCCCAAGGTTCCCGAGGGCGAATCACGTTTTCTGAAGACCCGCCAGAAGGCGGCGAACGAAAAGGGCTACGTGGGCTACGACACGATCTGGGAATCGTTCCAGAAAGAAGCGCCGTACGTTACCCCGAAACGTCCGTAAGACTTCAGCCCGGTCGCACCCCTGTGGTGTGGCCGGTCTGTGCGACGGCCGGTTCAGCGACGCTGACCGGCCGTTTTTCGTGCAGGACGTCGACCGCCGCGATCGGTCAATCCCGCGATCGATACTCAAGCCTGGTCGGTTCGACGAACCGTTTTGCTGTGCCCGCTTGCCCGAAAAAGAGCGATTTTTCGTTTTCTCTCATTTTCAACGTGTTACACCCGTTGAAAATGGCGGCACGTCCATGTGCCGCAGGAAACTCTGACAATTCAGAGTTTCCCTAGCGGGCCTCGGGCGCGATGCTTCTCAGATGCTCGCGAAGTTTCGCGATACGCGCGGTACCTTCTTCAGGCATCGCCTCAGTGATGCGCAGGCTGTCGTCACCCGGATCGATCTTGTAGCGCCCCGGATTGTGCATCGCCAGCGTGAGTATATGCGCGGGATCGAAGCTGTGATCCGGATGAAACTGAATCCGCGCGCCTGAAGCGGTCGCCTCCAGGCGCCGCACCCGCAGGCTTGCCGCGAAGCGTTTCAGTGTCGCAATTGCGAAGAGATTTTTCGCCGCCGGCGGCAGCGGGCCAAAGCGGTCCACCACCTCGATCTCGAGTGCGCGCAACGCATCGTCGTCTTCGGCGTTCGCAATGCGTTTGTACAGCACCAGGCGCTGGTGCACGTCCGGCAGGTAGTCATCCGGGAACAGGGCCGGGACATGGGCCTCGACCTCCGGTCCGCGATCCAGCGGGCCATCCAGCGCTGGTTCGCGACCTGCCTTGAGGTCCGCGACCGCGCGTTCCAGCAGTTCTGAGTACAGCGCGAAACCAATCTCCTGAATCTGGCCGCTCTGTTCGTCGCCGAGCAGTTCACCGGCACCGCGAATCTCCATGTCGTGCGTTGCGAGCATGAAACCGGCGCCGAGGTCCTCGGTAGACTCGATGGCTTCCAGACGTTTGCGCGCATCGCCACTCAGTCCGCGCAGCGAGGGCACCAGCAGGTAGGCATAGGCCCGGTGATGCGAGCGGCCGACGCGACCGCGCAACTGATGCAGCTGCGCGAGTCCGAGCTTGTCGGCGCGATCCATGATGATCGTGTTCGCGCTGGGCACGTCAATGCCGGATTCGATGATCGTCGTGCACACCAGCACGTTGAAACGCTGGTGGTAGAAGTCGACCATCACGCGTTCCAGTTCGCGTTCGGCCATTTGGCCGTGACCGACCTCCACGCGCGCCTGCGGCACGATCCTGCGAATGTCTTCGGCAACCTGGTCGATCGTCCTGATCTCGTTGTGCAGCACGTAGACCTGGCCGCCGCGTTTGAGTTCGCGGGCGATCGCATCTCGAATCAGGGCGTCGTCCCATTCGGTGACGAAGGTCTTGATCGCATGCCGGTTGGGTGGCGGGGTCGCGATGATCGACAGATCGCGCAGGCCCGCCATCGCCATGTTCAGCGTGCGCGGGATCGGCGTGGCGGTCAGCGTCAGCAGGTCGACCTCGGCGCGCAGCTGCTTGAAGCGTTCCTTGTGACGCACGCCGAAGCGGTGTTCTTCGTCGATGATGACCAGTCCGAGGCGCTTGAAGCGCACGTCCGGTTGCAGCAGACGGTGGGTGCCGATGACGATGTCGACACCGCCCGCGGCCAGCGCATCGAGGGCCGCCTGCTGCTGGCTTTTGCTGCGCAGGCGTGAAAGCAGTTCGACGCGAACCGCGGTGTCGGCAAACCGGTCGCTGAAGTTCTGGAAATGCTGCTGTGCGAGCAGGGTGGTCGGCGCGAGTACGGCAACCTGGCGACCGGCCGTGGCGGCGACATAGGCGGCGCGCATCGCGACCTCGGTCTTGCCGAAGCCGACATCGCCGCAGACCACGCGGTCGGTGGGCTGACCGCGCACGAGATCGCCGAGCACCTCGTCGATTGCACGCTGCTGATCCGGGGTTTCCTCGAACGGGAACGCGGCGGCGAACGCCGCGTAGTCCCCGCTGGGTTCCGGGAACGCGTGCCCCTTGCGGGCGGCGCGGCGGGCATGCAGGTCGAGCAGTTCGGCGGCGATGTCGCGCACGCGCTGTGCCGCCTTCGCGCGCGCCTTGCTCCATTGCTGGCCGCCGAGCTTGTGCAGCGGCGCGCTTTCGGGCGTCGTGCCGGCGTAGCGGCTCAGCAGGCCAAGCGCCGCGACCGGCACGTACAGGCGGTCGTTGCCGGCGTATTCGATGACAACGAACTCGCCGGGGATGCCGCCGACATCGAGATGGGTCAGTCCCGCGTAGCGCCCGACGCCGTGCAGCTCGTGCACGACCGGTGCGCCGTCGTGCAGCTCGGTGAGGTTGCGCACGATCTGGTCCGGGTCGCGCTCGGTTCTGACCCGGCGGCGCTGCGCGGGACGGATGCCAAGCAGCTTCGCTTCCGGGACGACCGCCAGTCCGTCGTCGGGCAGCCACAGCCCGTGCTCGAGCGGTGCGATGCCGACGGCCAGCTGCGCCGTGCCGGCCTGAAACTCCTGCCAGTCGGCCGTCGTGCCCGGCGCAAAGCCCAGATCGCGCAGGGTGTCGGCCAGCAGTTCACGCCGGCCCGGTCCATCGGCGGTGACCAGTACCCGCAATCCGGGCCGCCCGGCGAAGGCGCGGAAGGCGGCGGCCGGATCGTCGGCGCGCGCGTGGAAGTGCAGCTCGGGCAGGGCGCCGGTCGGGAAATTGCGCAGCGGCGCGGTCGAGTCCGGCAGTTTCATGGGCTGCGTCTCAACCGCGTCGAGTCGGGCGAGATGCTCGGCGAGTGTCGATTCGTTCAGGTACAGGTCCGCCGGCGCGAGAATCGGCCGCTCCGGATCGACGCCACGTTCGGCATGGCGCAGGGTCACCTGCTCCAGAAACGCGGATGCCGTCTTCAGTGCGTCCTCGGCCAGCACGATGCGCGCGTCGGCGGGCAGGTAGTCGAACAGCGTCGCGGTCTGCGGGAAGAACAGCGGCAGGTAGTACTCGATGCCGCCGGGTACGCGACCATCGCTGATGTCGCGGTAGATGCGCGAGCGGTTCGGGTCACCCTCCACGCGGCGGCGGTACTGGCTGCGAAACTGCGCGATGCCGGCCTCGTCGAGCGGGAACTCGCGGCCCGGCAGGAGTTCGATGCGCTCGACGCGTTCGATCGTGCGCTGGGTGTCGGGATCGAAACTGCGGATGGAGTCGACCTCGTCATCGTCGAGGTCGATGCGATAGGGGCGGTCGCCGCCCATCGGGTACAGATCGATCACCGCACCGCGCACCGCGATCTCGCCGTGCTGCGCGACCTGCGGGACATGCACGTAGCCCGCGGCATCCAGACGCCTGCGCAGGGTTTCGATGTCCAGGCGCTCACCGCGCTCGAACAGCAGCACGTTGCCGGCGACGAAATCCGTCGGTGGCAGGCGTCCGAGCAGGGTCGCGACCGGCAGCACGAGCACACCGCCGTGTGCCTGCGGTAGCCGGTAGAGCGTGCGCAGACGCTCCGAGACGATCTCGGGCAGCGGCGCGAAGAGGTCGTAGGGCAGGGTTTCCCAGTCCGGAAACCCGAATACGCTGATCTGCGGTCCGGCAAAGAAACGCACGGCCGCAGCGCAGCTCTCGGCCGCGACGGGCTCGCCGCAGACCACGACCGTCAGACCGGCACCCGACCGCGCGCGCTCGGCGACCGCCCAGGCCAGGGCGTCACCGTGCAGCTGTCCCCAGCGTCGCGTGGCGGGCTGAACACCTTGGGCGTTGCGGGTGACGGGAGAATTCATCTGCGGGCCGGATTTCGCGGGGCGCGTATTTTTGCACAGCCGTGCCGGGGCGGTTCGCGCGCCGGCGTGTGATCGCGTGCCTTTCGTTGCTCGGCACAGTGGCGACAATGCGCCGCCTTCGGCACGTTTCCCGCCAGGCGAGGTCCCGCACCATGTTTCGCATCCGGAAGATTTTCGACGCCGTCGCCCCCAGCAACCGCGAGACCGTGGACGAGGTGCTGGCGATCCTGCGCGCGCAGTTTCCGAATGCGCGCCCGGTCGAGTTCGAAAGGCTGCCCGAGCAGCTCACCGATCCGCTGAAGTACCGCTACCGTTCGGTCCTGCTCGTGGCCGAGGATGGTGTCGGCCGCGTCAAGGGCTTCGCAATGCTGCTGCACCTGACCGACATCGACGTGGTGTATCTGGAGCTGATCTCGACCGCGCCGGACGGCATGGGTGGCGGCGTCGGCGGCGCACTGTACGAACGCGTGCGCGAAGAGGCGCTTTCGCTCAATGCGCTCGGTGTGTTCTTCGAGTGCAGCGTGGATGATCCGGAGGTGATCGACGACGCCGCCGTGCTCGCACAGAACGTCGCGCGTCTGAAGTTCTATGAGCGCTATGGCGCGCGGCCGCTGATCAACAACGTCTACGCTTCACCGGTCAAGCCCGGCGACAAGGACCTCTACTACCTCGTGTTCGACGGGCTGGGCCAGGGGACGGAGCTGGATCGCCGTACCGCGCGCACGGTGGTGCGCGCGATACTCGATCGCAAGTATGGCGATCTGCTGCCGAAGGCGCAGATCGACGAGGTCGTGCGCTCGTTTCGCGACGACCCGGTGCAGCTGCGGGCGCTGCGTTACGTGGTGCCGAGCCGGGTCAGGCACGACCCGCGGCTGCACCGCGGCATTGCGCTCGTCGTCAACGAGGGTCACGACATTCACCATGTGAAGGACCGCGGTTATGTCGAGGCACCGGTGCGGCTTTCCGCAATACTGAGCCGCATCGAACGCACGGGGCTGTTCACGCGCGTCGCGCCGCGGCGCGCGGCGGAAAAGTGGATCAAGGCCGTGCACGATCACAAGTATGTGGATTATCTGCGCCATGCCTGCGCACAGTTGCCGCCGGGCAAGTCGATCTACCCGATCATCTTTCCGATCCGCAACAACCTGCGCCCGCCGAAGGACTTCGAACTGCAGGTCGGCTATTACTGCATGGACACCTTCACGCCGCTGAACCGCAATGCCTATCTCGCCGCGCGTGGTTCGGTCGATTGCGCACTGACCGGCGCCGAGGAACTGCTCAAGGGCTATTCGCTCGCCTATGCGCTGGTCCGCCCGCCGGGGCATCATGCCGAACGGCGTGCGTTCGGCGGGTTCTGCTATTTCAATTCGTCGGCCGTCGCGGCGAATTATCTGAGCCAGTTTGGTCGCGTGGTGGTGCTCGATGTCGACTTTCATCACGGCAACGGCACGCAGGACATCTTCTATCACCGTGCCGACGTGTTGACGATTTCCATTCATGGCGATCCGCATTTCGCCTATCCGCACTTCGCGGGCTTCGCCGACGAACGCGGGGTCGGCGACGGCGACGGCTACAACATCAACTACCCGCTGCCGGAGCGAACCAGTGTGGAGCGCTACCAGCGCACCCTCGAGGACGCCATGCGGCGCATCCGGCGGTTCCGGCCCGCCTACGTCGTGCTGGCGCTGGGGCTCGATACCGCAAAGGACGACCCGACCGGCACCTGGACACTGAAGGCGCAGGACTTCGAACGCAACGGTCGGATCATCGGCGCGCTCGAACAGCCGATTCTCGTGGTCCAGGAGGGCGGCTATCGCACCAGTACGCTGGGCACGAATGCGCGGCATTTCTTCGCGGGACTTTCCGAAGCGCACAGCGTCGGCGGGCGCACGCGCCGGAACCCGGCGCGACGTCCGGCCGGCAACCGGGTCGCCTGAGCGGAGCGTCGGCGTTCTGGTGAGCGTCGCGCCAGACCCCGTCTGCCCGGAAGTGGCATACACCGCGCGGAAACTGTGACGCCGGGCCATTGACGCGCCCGAACGGTCTGAACATACTGATTGGTATGTTCATGGATGGCTGGATTTTTCGATGAGTCGGACGGCACAGGTGTCGACCGGCGCCGCGCATGCGGGCGCTCCGGCCGTCGATACACGCCGCGTTCTGTTGCGTGCGGCCTACCACGAAATCCACGCGGCTGGATTCCAGGCCGCGAGCCTCACGCGCATCCTCGACCAGGCCGGTCTCACCAAGGGCGCGCTGTACTACCACTTCGCCAGCAAGCGCGAGCTCGGCTATGCGGTGGTCGACGAGGTGATCCGGACGTTCATCGAAACGACCTGGATCGCACCACTGGCCGAAGCCCAGGACCCGATCGCCGGCTTGCAGTCCCTGCTCGCCGCCGGCCGCGACCATCTGTCGGAGACGGCCGTGCTGCTCGGCTGCCCGCTGACGAACCTCGCCCAGGAGATGTCCGGAATCGATGAGGGGTTTCGCACGCGCATCGCGGCGATCTACGACCGCTGGCGTGAGGCGATCGCCGCCACCATCGATCGGGGTCAACGGCGCGGCACGGTCGATGCCGCGCTCGACCCGCGGCGCGTTGCCGACTTCTTCGTCGTCGTGCTCGAGGGTGCGCTGACGCTGGCCAAGAACCGCCGCGACCCTTCGCTGATTGCCGATACCGCCGCGGAGTTCGCCCGTTATCTGGAGACGCTGCGCCGTGTCGGCTGATCCGGCGACAGCGGTTGTGGAACGGCCGCCGCGTCTGCCGACGCGCTACGAGCATTTCTTCGATGCCGTGCTGCGCCATCCGGTCTGGGTGCTGTTCGCGACGGTTCTGCTGACCGTGCTGCTCGCCAGCGGCGCGCGCTTTCTGACCTTCGAGACCGACTATCGCGTGTTCTTCAGCAAGGACAACCCGCAGCTCAACGCGTTCGAGGCCTTGCAGAACATCTATACCAAGAACGACAACGTGCTGTTCGTGATCACACCGCCCGATGGCGAGGTGTTCACGCGCGAGACGCTGGCGGCCGTCCAGCGGCTGACGCTGGACAGCTGGCAGGTTCCGCACTCCTTGCGCGTGGATTCGATCACGAACTTCCAGCACACCGAGGCCGATGGCGATGATCTCGCGGTGGGCGATCTGGTCGATGCGCCCGAGACGCTGGGCGATGCCGATCTAGCGCGCATTCGCGCCATTGCGCTGGCCGAACCCTTGCTGGCAGGGCGCCTGATTGCGCCCGATGCGCGCGTCACTGGCGTCAATGTCACGGTGCAGTTGCCGGACGACAAAAAGGCGCATGCGGTGGAGGCCGTGGTTGCCAAGGTCCGGGCGATGGCCGAGGCGTTTCGCCTCGCGCATCCGGGCTATCAGGTTCATCTGACCGGCGTGGTGATGCTGAACAACGCGTTCCCCGAGGCGTCGTTCGCGGATATCGCCACGCTCGTGCCACTGATGTTCGCGCTGGTGCTCGTCACACTGGCGGTGCTGCTGCGCTCGGTCTGGGGCACGCTGGTGACTTTCGTGATCATCGTGCTGATGATCGCCGCGACCATGGGCGCGGCGGGCTGGGCCGGCATTGCGCTGACCGGGCCGACGATGTCGGTCCCGACGATCGTCCTGACCCTTGCGGTCGCCGACTGCGTGCATCTGCTGACGACCTATCTGCAACAGCTGCGGGCCGGACATTCACGCGCGCTGGCCATGCGCGAATCGCTGCGGGTCAATCTGCAACCGGTGTTTCTGACCAGCCTGACGACGGCGGTCGGTTTTCTGTCCATGAACTTCAGCGAAGCACCGCCGTTTCGCGATCTGGGCAACATGGTGGCGTTCGGTGTCGTCTATGCGTTTTTGCTCTCGATCACCTTTCTGCCGGCCGCGATGGTGCTGCTGCCGAGCCGCGTAAAGCCGGGCGAAACGCGTGCGTCCGGTTCCATGCAGCGGCTGGCCGAGTTCGTGATCCGCAACCAGCGGCCGCTGTTCCTGGCGAATACGGCGCTGATCGTCTTTGCGATTGCGTTCATTCCGCGCAACGAACTCAACGACGAGTTCGTGAAATACTTCGACGAAAGCATCGAATTTCGTACCCACACCGACTACACCTCCGACCACCTGACCGGGCTCTACCAGATCGCGTTCTCGATCGACTCCGGCGAACCCAACGGCGTTGCGGACCCGCAGTACCTGGAGCGCGTGGACGCCTTTGCGCAGTTCCTGCGTGCGCAGCCCGAGGTTCGCCACGTCCACAGTTTCACCGACATCATGCGGCGGGTGAACAAGAGCATGCATGGCGATGACCCGGCCTGGTATCGCCTGCCCGCCGCGCGCGATCTCGCCGCGCAGTACCTGCTGCTGTATGAGTTTTCGCTGCCGTTCGGACTCGACCTGAACGATCAGCTGAACGTCAGCAAGTCGTCCACGCGCCTGAACGTGACGCTGCAGAACCTTTCCAGCAACGGCGTGATTGCGTTCGAGGACCGGGTTGCGGTCTGGATGGATGAAAACTTCCCGCCGGTGATGCGCACGCACGGGTCGAGTCCGACGGTGATGTTCTCGCACATCGGCTATCGGAATATCCGCTCGATGCTGTTCGGTTCGATCCTGGCGCTGGTCGTGATCTCGGCGATCCTGATCATCGCATTCCGCTCGTGGCGACTCGGTCTCGTGAGCCTGGTGCCAAACCTGCTGCCGATTGCCATCGCATTCGGCATTTGGGGACTGGCCGTCGGGCGCATCGGGCTGGCGCTGTCGGTCGTGAGCGGCATGACGCTGGGCATCGTCGTCGACGACACGGTGCATTTCCTGTCGAAGTACCTGCGTGCGCGCCGCGAGCGCGGCCTGCTGCCGGCGGACGCCGTGCGGTACGCGTTTTCGACCGTCGGCATGGCGCTGTGGATCACCACACTGGTGCTGGTGGCCGGCTTCCTGGTGCTGGCGATGTCGCACTTCGTGCTGAACTCGCAGATGGGCCTTTTGACGGCGATCACCATTGCGCTCGCGCTGGCGATCGACTTTCTGTACCTGCCGTCACTGCTGTTGAGGTTTGATCATGTTCGTGTCGAGAAATAGGCTCCTCGCGCTCGCCCTGGTCGCCGGCGCGGCGATGGCGCAGACGCCCGAGGAACAGGGCCGCGCGATTGCGGTTGAGACCGATCGGCGCGATACCGGCTTCGGCGATTTCACCGCCGAGATGGTCATGACTCTGCATAATCGCCATGGCGAGGAAAGTGTGCGCGCGATGTACACGCGCGTGCTGGAGGGGGCCACCGCGGGTGACGGCGACAAGTCGCTGATTAGCTTCGACGAACCGGCCGATGTCAAGGGAACCTCGCTTTTGACCTACACGCACAAGCAGGGTCCGGACGATCAATGGCTTTATCTGCCGGCGCTCAAGCGGGTCAAGCGCATCGCATCGTCGAACAAATCCGGGCCGTTCATGGGCAGCGAGTTCGCGTACGAAGACCTGAACTCGCAGGAAATCGAGAAGTACAGCCACCGCTTTCTGCGTGACGATGTGCTCGATGGCCGGCCGGTGTTCGTGGTCGAACGTGACCCGGTCGACGAGAATTCCGGCTACACACGCGAGGTCGTGTTCATCGACAAGGAGCACTACCGGCCGGCCAAGGTCGATTACTACGATCGCAAGAACGCACACCTCAAGACGCTGATCTTCAGCGAGTATCAGCAGTATCTCGGTCAGTACTGGCGTGCCGGCGTCATGGACATGAGCAACCACCAGACGGGCAAGCGCACGATCCTGCGCTGGAACGACTACCGCTTTGGTCACGGATTCAACGAAAACGACTTCAGCCAGAACAGCCTGAAGCGTGCGCGCTGAGCGTCGAATCGCGATTGCGCTGCTGGTTGCGCTATTGGCAGGCGCGGCCGGTGCGGCGGAGTGGTCCGGCAACGTCGCGCTCGAGGCGCGGCTGTTTGCACATGCGCCGCCCGATGGTCATCAGCACGGCGACAGCCTGTCGGTTTCAGTCGAACCGGAGTTCTTTCATGACTGGGACGACGGCCGGCAGAGTCTGACCATCACGCCGTTCGCGCGTTACGACGGGCGCGACAACGAACGCACCCACGCGGATCTGCGCGAGGCGTTTTATCTGTATGTCGGTGACCGCTGGGAGCTGCGCCTGGGCTTTGACAAGGTGTTCTGGGGCGTGACGGAGTCCGCGCATCTGGTCGACATCATCAACCAGACCGATGCCGTCGAGAACATCGACGGCGAGGACAAGCTGGGCCAGCCGCTGATCAAGCTCGGACTCGAACGTGACTTCGGCAACCTGGATTTCTTCGTTCTGCCGTATTTTCGCGAGCGCACGCTTCCCGGGCCGCGGGGTCGGCTGCGCACCCAGCCGGTCGTCGATACGGATCGGCCGATCTATGCGTCCGGCGCGCGCGAGTGGCATGTGGATTTCGCATTGCGCTGGCGCCGGTCGTTCGATGCCTGGGATGTCGGCATTTCGCATTTTCACGGTACAAGTCGCGAGCCACGCTTCGTGCCGGCACTTGATCGCGGCGGTATGCCCGTGCTGCGGCCACTCTATGAAATCATCGACCAGACCGGGGTGGACATTCAGTTCACGCACGACGCCTGGCTGTGGAAGTTCGAGGGCATCCACCGCAGTGGACAGGGGCCGGGCTATTTCGCAGCCGTCGGCGGTTTCGAATACACGCGCTACGGGATATTCGAGAGTGCCGCGGATCTCGGTCTGCTGGCCGAGCTGCACTACGACGAGCGGCGCGATCAGGCCAGTACGCCGTTCGAGCACGACCTGTTTGTCGGTGCGCGCTGGGCCGCGAACGACGTGCAAAGCACCGAGGCGCTGGTGGGCGTGATCCAGGACCTGGGCGACGGCACCCGTGCGTGGTTCGTGGAAGCGAGCCGCAGGTTCGGCGCGAGCTGGAAACTGTCGGTGGATGCGCGGATCTTCAGTGACGTCGATACCCGCGATCCGCTGTTCGCGCTGCGCGACGAGGATCACGTGCGCATCGAACTCGCGCGGTATTTCTGATCGAATGTGCGTCAGGTGTGCTTGCCACCGTGATGTTTGGAATTAGCGGATCTCTTCGATCGAGAACTTCTTGTCCATGATGTTCGGCGCGATCACGGCAAAGCCTTCCAGCTGCCAGTGCGCGAGTTCTGTGATCGCCGAGGGCACGATGTCGACGAAGTCATGGAAGTCACCGGGTTCGTAGCCGTAGTCATGCGCGGCGAGCCCGCAGACGCGGAAGCGCACGCCGAGCGACTTGTAGTATTTCATGCGCTCGACGGCTTCCTGGTACTTTTCATAGTTTTTCTTCACGGTCGTGACGATCTCGGTGCCGTGAATCACGACGACCAGGTCGAGCAGCTCCGGCGCGTGCCCGTACGGTTCGCTGATCAGCGGGTTCAGGAGCGATCGAACCCAGTACAATGCCGAATTGATCTTGGTCGGGTCGTCGAAATAAAAGTCGAAGACCACCTTCTGCTCCCCGTACGGGGTCTGCACGATCGTGCCATCGGCCCGCGCCGGTGCGGCGCTGAGGAGTATCACTGCACATGCGAACAGTCTTGAGAGCGTTTTCATTGCCGACCTCCGGCCTGCTGGAGAACGGAACCGTTCGGGTCGTCGGTCCATGAGCTGGATCGATCGTATCCCGCTGGGCATTTTGCTCGTGCTGGCGGTCTGGATGGCGATTGCGCCGTGGCCGGCGGTGCCCGAACCGCATCTGGTCGAAAAGCTCCGGATGCTGGGTAACGGAACCCTGTCGAAGCCGCTCGACTGGTTCGATCTGTTCTGGCACGCACTGTTTCCGGCACTGGCCGTCGTGCGCCTTGTGCGGATGCGTCGTGCGGGCTGACCGCCCGCTGAGCTGCGTGGGGCCTGACTAACGCGCAACGACCGAGTGCAGCGCGAGGGAATGCTCGAAATACACGGTGAACTGCGGATAGACCCAGCGCGAGATCGGTGGTTCGCCGACGGCCGCCACGCGTCGCGACGGTTCACCGTAGCGCGACAGCACGGTCTCCATGGATTCGCCACCGGCCGGACGTTCCAAGCCAGCGCTCGAATTGGGCGGTGCGCGATTGATGCTGTCGAGCAGCAGCACGTCGGCGTGGCTTGCAACCGGTGCGGTCAGGGCTGCGGTCAGGCTGATCAGGGGTAGAATGCGCATCGGAACCTCCTCGTGCGATGCCGGTCCGTCAGTGTGAATGGTCAGTCCGGCCCGGCGGACGCGAACGATCTGAATATAGCACCGTAACCCCGTCAGCGTCTGCGACATGCGGCGCCCACAGCCACCGAGATTTCCAGCCCGTGTTCAAGCCACTGCCGCTGTATATCGGCCTGCGTTACACGCGTTCGAAGCGGCGCAACCACTTCATTTCCTTCATCACGTTTGCCTCGCTGGCGGGCATCGCGCTCGGCGTGGCCGCGCTGATCGTGGTCCTGTCGGTGATGAACGGCTTCCAGACCGAGGTTCGCGCGCGCATGCTGGGTGCGACGGCGCATGTCTCGATCGAAGGCACTGACGGGCGGCTGAACGACTGGCCGCAGATGCGCGAAACGGTGCTGAAGCATCGCGAAGTCATGGCGGCGGCCCCGTATGTGGACGGCCAGGCCATGCTGACCGTCGGCAGTCAGGTGTCGGGCGCGATCATTCGCGGGGCCGACCCGGCGCTCGAAACCACGGTGTCCGATCTGCAGGACAAGCTCAAGAGCGGTTCGCTCGATCAGCTCGTTGCGGGCGAATATCGCGCAATCCTCGGCGTCGAACTCGCCATCAAGCTCGGGGTGGGGGTCGGAGAGCAGGTCACGGTGATCACGCCGCAGATCAGTGTCGGTCCCACGGGTCTGCTGCCGCGTCTGCGCCGCTTCAAGGTCGTCGGCACGTTCCAGGTCGGCATGGGCCAGTACGACCGCACGCTGATGATCGTGCACAACGAGGATGCCGCGAAGCTGTTCGGCATCGGCGCTGCGGTCAGCGGACTGCGCCTGAAGCTCGACGATGTGTATGCCGCGCCGCGGGTTTCGCGCGAGGTCGCGATGTCGTTGCCGGTTGGCGTATATGTCAGTGACTGGACGCGCGAGCACCAGAATTACTTCCGTGCGGTGCAGCTCGAAAAGCGCTTCATGGGCATCGCGCTGTCGCTGATCGTTGCGGTCGGCGCGTTCAACATCGTCTCGGCGCTGGTGATGGTCGTCAACGACAAGCAGGGCGACATCGCGATCCTGCGCACGATCGGGCTCACCCCGCGCGGGGTCATGTCGATCTTCATCGTGCAGGGCACGATCATCGGCACGGCCGGCGCGGTTCTCGGCATCGTCCTCGGAGTCGCCCTGGCGCTGAATCTCGAATCCATCGTTGCAACGATCGAGTCCTGGTTCGGGACCGAACTCCTGCCGCAGAACGTCTACTACATCAATGATCTGCCGTCGGAACTCCAGTGGGGCGATGTCTCGCTGGTCGCCATCGTGGCATTCGCGCTGACCCTGCTCGCGACGCTGTACCCGGCATGGCGCGCGTCGCGCGTGCAGCCGGCCGAGGCGCTGCGCTATGAATGATGCGGCGGTCGTGCTGTCGGCCACCGGACTGGAGCGGCGTTTCCGCGAAGGCCCGCAGGTCGTCGATGTGCTGCGCGGGCTCGATTTCGAACTGCGCGCCGGAGAGCGCGTGGCGATCGTGGGCGCGTCGGGGTCGGGCAAGTCGACCCTGCTCCAGTGTCTAGGCGGGCTGGATCGACCGGACGTCGGCAGCGTGCGCATCGACGGCGAGGACCTCTACGCGCTGGGCGAGGCCGCGCTCGGCCGGCTGCGCAACCGGGCGTTTGGTTTCGTCTACCAGATGCACCATCTGCTGCCCGAGTTCACCGCCCTGGAAAACGTCGCGTTGCCGCTGGCGATCGCCGGCCGGACACCGGCGCAGGCCTTCGCGGGCGCGCGGCAGATGCTTGAACGCGTCGGCCTGCACCAACGCATTGACCACAAACCCACCGAGCTGTCGGGCGGCGAGCGTCAGCGTACGGCGATCGCGCGCGCGCTCGTTACGCAACCGCGCTGCGTGCTTGCCGACGAACCGACCGGCAATCTCGACCGCGACAACGCGCAGGCGATCGCCGAGCTGCTCGACCGCATGAATGCCGAAATCGGCACCGCACTGGTGCTGGTGACGCACGACCTCGACCTTGCCGCGCGCATGGATCGGCGGCTGCGGCTGGTCGACGGGCGACTGGAAGGCGTTTAGCGTGAGACAGCTACGTCTCGCCCGAACATCGAACACACAGGTGTTTGATTTTCGTGAGCAACCGAAAACCACGCTTTTCGGTTGCGACGTTGAAAAAGCCATGGATGGGCTTTTTTCAACAACCTGTTGGCGCGCCGGTCCGGCGCGACGCGCTCAGGCCTTGTTTAGATTGGCCGCTGCCGCCCGGCGTGCGCGCCGGGCACGCCAGCGTGATACGAGGTGCATGCGCCACAGCAGCCGCACGCTGACATACCCCACCAGCGCCGAGACCAGACCGCAGATCAGACAGCCAAGCAGGAACGGCTCCCACTCCGCGAAGATCTTGCCCACGATCGTCGTCGCCGATTCACCTTCCTCGAAGTGCAGCGGCTCGTGGCCGAGGCTCCACGCGCCGATGCGGTAGGCGAAATAGAAGATCGGCGGAATCGTGATCGGGTTGGTGACCCAGACCATCGCGACGGAAATCCACACATTCACGCGCAGCCACACGGCCCCGGCGCCGGCGATGAGCATCTGTGCCGGCAGCGGAATGAACGCACAGAACAGTCCCCACGCGGTCGCGCCGGCGACCGAGCGGCGGTTCAGGTGCCACAGATTCGCATCCGACAGGCGGCCGCTGAGCATGCGCAAATAGCGATGCTCGGCGAAGCGCTTCGGATCGGGCTGATAGCGTTTGAGAAAATTGCGGGACATCGCACGGACTGGCAACTGACCCAGAAGCCGTCCTGATCATAGCAAGCCGGGTTCGCAATCTGCTTGCGTCGCAGCATTACAGTCCGCGGAATGGTCGCGTGGCCCTGTCTTCGTGGGCACAGGCGGACAGCGATCAGCGGCGTCTGGCGATTGTCGGCACAGCCAGGGTCGCCGACGATGGTGAGATGCCCGCTCGTCACTTGCACGGACGCCAATCCGACCGCCCCGCGCCACGGCGCACCCTCGTGCCGTCGGCGCTGGCGGCGGTGGCCGGATCGTCGGCCTGCTTTTTGCTCGCGAGCCTGCCGCCGAAGGGCGTGCTGTACATCGCCGGCGGTCTGGTGCTGCCGGGCCTGTGGCGCGGTGGTCGCGGCCGCATCGGCGCGGCGTTCGTGGCCGCGTTCGTCTGGACCGCGCTGTTCGCGCACGCGCGTCTGGAAGATCGGCTCGACCCGGGGCTGGTCGGCGCCGATCTCGAGATCACCGGCACCGTACGTGGTCTGCCTCAGGCCGGCGCGCTCGGCCCGCGTTTCGATCTGGAAACCGGCGCCGACCGTCCCGCCGGTGTTCCGGAGCGGCTTCGACTGCGGGTGTACGCTGACTGGCCCGCGCCGCAGGCCGGCGAACGCTGGCGGCTGGTCGTACGCCTGCGCGAGCCGTTCGGACTCGCGAATCCGGGCGGCTACGACCATGCCGCCATGCTGTTTCGCGATGGCATCGGGGGAACCGGCTATGTGCGTGACAGCGCACGCAACGAACGGCTGGCGGTGCTCCCGTGGTGGCGCTGCGGTCTCGACTGCCTGCGGGCGGACGTGCGGGACCGGCTTGCCGGGCGGCTGGACGGCCAGTCCCTGGGCGGGGTGCTGATCGCGCTCGTGGTCGGCGAGCGGGGCGCGATCACTGATGAACAGTGGGACGTGTTGCGGACGACCGGTACCGCCCACCTGATGGCGATCTCCGGCCTGCATGTCGGCCTGGTCGGCGGGCTGGGCTTCGCCGTCGTGGCGTTTGTCTGGCGCCTCGCGCCCGGTGCCGCCGAGCGCATCGCCGCGCGCCGGGTGGCCGCCGGCGCGGCGCTGATCGTGGGATTCGGATATGCGGCGCTGGCCGGCTTTGCGCTGCCGACACGGCGCGCGCTGGTCATGCTCGCGGTGTGGATGGGCGCCCTGATGGCCGCTCGCGTGGTGCGCCCGTCGCGGGTGCTGGCGATCGCTGCGCTCGCAACGCTGGCGGTCGATCCGTTCGCACCGCTGTCGGCCGGGTTCTGGCTGTCGTTCGGCGCGGTCGCGGTGATCGTCTGGGTTGTCTCGGCACGCATCGGGCCGACGCGCGGCTGGCGCACGGCGCTGCGCATCCAGTTTGCACTCGCGCTGGGCATGTTGCCGCTGACCGCGATGTGGTTCGGCGGCGGATCGCTGGCCGGGCCGCCGGCGAACCTGCTCGCCGTGCCGGTGGTCGGGCTCGGTGTCGTGCCGCTGGCCCTGCTCGGCACCGCGTTTTTGACCGTGTGGCCGGCGGCCGCGGGATTGCTGCTGGATGCCGCCGACGGTCTGCTCGGCTGGACCTGGGGCGTGCTGGAGTTCTTCGCCGCGCTGCCGTCCGCCTGGATGCCGCTCGCGCCGCCCGGGCCGCTGGCCGGTGCCATGGCCCTGCTCGGCGGGTTCTGGTTGCTAGCCCCACGTGGCGTTCCGGCGCGACTGGCCGCCGTCGTCCTGCTGCTGCCTGCGTTCGTGCCGCGTGATCACGCCCCGACCTTCGGCGCCCTGCGCATGGATCTGCTGGATGTCGGGCAGGGCCTCGCGGCGATCGTCCGCACGGCGACGACGACCCTGGTCTTCGATGCCGGGCCGCGGCGCGATGGTGGCTTCGATGCCGGCGAGAGCGTCGTGGTGCCGGCGCTGCAATTGCTGGGCGTGCGGCGCGTCGACCGGTTCGTGGTCAGCCACGACAACCGCGACCACAGCGGCGGCGCGGGCGCGGTTCGCCAGGCGTTCCCGCCCGTCGCGCTACGTGCGGGAGAGTCGATCGAAGGCGAAGCCTGGCCGCGCTGTCGGCAGGGCGAGCGCTGGTCGCTCGATGGTGTCGGGTTCGAATTTCTGTGGCCGCCGCCGGCGCTGACCGCGCGCGGCAACAACGCCTCCTGTGTGCTGCGGATCGAGGCGGCCGGCCGCGTCGTGCTGCTGACCGGCGACATCGAACGCGACGTGGAGCGGGCGCTGGTCGCCGGGCAGGGCGAAGGCATCGCCGCCGACGTGGTCGTGGTGCCGCACCATGGCAGCGCGAGTTCCTCGACCCGCGCGTTTGTCGCCGCCACGGCCCCGCGCTGGGCGCTGGTGCCGGCCGGACATCGCAACCGCTGGGGATTTCCGAGACCGGAAATCGTCGCACGCTGGCAGGCCGCTGGCAGCCGTGTGCGTTCGACCGGCGATGCCGGCGCGTTGCGCGTGGAGATCGCCGCCGACGGTGGCATCGAGGTCCGCGCCCATCGGAATGAAGCGCCGCGATTCTGGCGGCGTCCGGCCCGGTGACCGGCGGCCCGCGTTCCGGACAAGCCCGCGGCTTTGCCAGTATCATTGGCCCGCTTTCCATCTTCCGACAATCGGAGTCCCGACCTCGTGCTGGAACTGATCAAGGCAGGCGGCTCGCTGATGGTGCCGATTCTGCTGTGTTCGCTCGCCGCGCTGGCGATCGTCATCGAGCGGCTGTGGACACTGCGCCGCAAGGCCGTACTGCCGCCGAACCTGGTCGGCGAAGTGCTGGCCGCGTACAAGGCCGGCAAGCTCAACGAGGCGCGTGTTGGCGCGCTGCGCGACGGTTCGCCGCTGGGGCGGGTGCTGGCCGCCGGGCTGGCGAACCTGCGCCATCCGCGGCATGTCATGAAAGAGGCGATCGAGGATGTCGGCCGGCAGGTCGTGCATGAACTCGAGCGCTTCCTGAACACGCTCGGCACCATTGCCGCGATCGCCCCGCTGCTGGGCCTGCTCGGCACCGTGGTCGGCATGATCAAGGTGTTCTCGACGATCGTCGAACAGGGCATCGGCAATCCGGGTCAACTCGCCGGCGGCATTTCGGTCGCGCTGATCACGACCGCCGCGGGGCTGTCGGTCGCGATTCCGGCGCTGATGTTCTCGCGCTATCTGCGCGGACGCGTCGACTCGCTGGTGATCGGCATGGAAGAGGCCGCGCTGGAACTGGTCGAGGTCATCCACGGCGACCGCGAACGCATCGTCGCGCGCGATAAATGAACCTGCGTCCCTACCGACGGCGTGAGGAAGTGGATCTGAACCTCACGCCGCTGATCGACGTGGTGTTCCTGCTGCTGCTGTTCTTCATGCTCTCGACGACCTTCCAGCAGGAGGTTCGCCTCAAGGTCGAACTGCCTGAGGCGAGCGCCGAGCGGCCTGACGAGCAGCAGATCATCGACGCCGGCATCTCGGCCGAAGGCGAATACTTCATCAACGGCGATCGTGTCGTGGACACGAACATCAAGACCCTGCGTCAGGCGCTGCGCACCGTGCATGAGGCCAATCCGGAATTGCCCGTGGTCATCAATGCCGATGCGCGCACGCCGCATCAGGCCGTGATCCGGTTCCTCGATGCCGCGCAGCAGGCCGGCATCACGCGCCTGCGGTTCGCCGCCGAACGCCCCGAAGGCGATGGCTAAGAACCCGGGCACGATGCCGGACGTGCAGGTCAGCGCGGCCTTGGCGGCGGCTGCCAAAGAGATACCGGGGCCTGAGGTCTATCGACGGCTGCTGCGGTTTGCCGTTCCGCACTGGCGGCGGTTTGCAATAGCCATCGTCGGCATGATCGCCTACGGGCTGACCGACGCGGTGTTCGCGGCCCTGCTCAAGCCGCTGGTCGACGGCAGCTTCGTGCACCGTGACGCCACGATGAGTTACCTGACACTGGCCGGGATGCTGGGCGTGTTTCTGGTGCGCGGGTTCGGCGGCTTCATCTCGGAGTATTTTCTCGGCTGGGTCGGACGCATGGTCATCTCGACCATCCGCACCCTGATGTTCGACAAGTTGTTGGTGTTGCCGGCGCGGTTCTACGACGAAAACACCTCCGGCGTGCTGATGTCGCAGCTGACCTTCAACGTCGAGCAGGTCGCGCAGGCGACCACGCGCTCGATCACCACGGTGATTCGCGACTCGATCACGATCCTCGCGCTGCTCGGCTGGATGCTCTACATGAACTGGCGTCTGGCGATGATCTTTTTCATCGTCGGCCCGCTCATGGCGATCACGGTGCGCTTCGTCAGCAAGAAGCTGCGCAAGGCCAGCCGGCGAATCCAGAGTTCCATGGGACACATCACGCATGTGCTGCGCGAGGTCATCGAGGGTCATCAGGTCGTCAAGGCCTTCGGCGGCCAGGACTATGAACGCCGGCAGTTTCGCGAGGTCAACGAGCGCAATCAGAACCAGAACATGCGCCTGATTGCGATCGATTCGGTCGCGGTGCCGGTCGTGCAGCTGATGTCCGTGCTGGCGCTGGTCGTGATCGTCGCGCTTTCGACCAACGAGGTCATGACTTCGGCGATAAGCCCGGGCGACTTCACTTCGTTCGTCGCGGCGATGGCGCTGTTGCTCTCGCCGATCAAACGCCTGACGGCCGTGAATACGGCAATCCAGCGTGGAATTGCAGCGGGCCAGTCGATCTTTGCGTTTCTCGATCAGCCGCCCGAGGCGGACACCGGCGGTCAGAACATCGCGCGCGCGGACGGGCGCATCGAATTCGCCGGGGTTTCGCACCGCTATTCGCAGAGCCAGGACTGGACGCTGCGGGGGATCGATCTGGACATCGCGGCCGGCAAGACGGTCGCGATCGTCGGGCGCTCCGGCAGCGGCAAGACCACACTCGTGAACCTGCTGCCGCGCTTCTACGACGCAAGCGAAGGTGCGATCCGCATCGACGGCACGGATATTCGCGAGCTTTCGCTGGCCGCGCTGCGCCGGCAGATCGCCGTCGTCGGTCAGCATGTCACGCTGTTCAACGACAGCATCGCACGCAACATCGCTTATGGCTGTCAGCGTGAGATCGACCGCGAGACCCTGCGCAAGACTGCGGCCGCCGCGAACGCGCTGGATTTCATCGAGCGCATGCCGCAGGGTTTCGAAACACCGGTCGGCGAGCATGGCGTGCTGCTTTCCGGCGGTCAGCGCCAGCGCATCGCGATCGCGCGGGCGTTGTTGCGCGATGCACCGATCCTGATCCTCGATGAGGCGACTTCGGCGCTCGACAGCGAATCGGAACGCAAGATCCAGAGCGCACTCGAAACCCTCATGCACGGCCGCACGACGCTGGTGATTGCCCATCGGCTGAGCACGATCGAACGTGCCGACCGCATCGTCGTCATGCAGGACGGCCGCATCGTCGAGCAGGGCAAACATGGCGATCTGCTCGCGCACAACGGCATCTACGCCGAGCTGCATCGCCAGCAGTTTCTCGCCGCACCGGGCGATGCCGCTCCCGCGGCCTCTTGAGCACGATCGATCGGCTCTGGTACGGCCCGTCGGCCCCGCTCTGGCCGCTGGCACCGCTGAGCTGGCTGTACCGCGGTGCCGGCGCGCTGCGTGCCTTGGCCTACCGAATCGGCCTGCGCAGGATTTATCGCCCACCGGTCCCGAGCATCATCGTCGGCAACATCACGGTCGGTGGCACCGGCAAGACGCCGCTGGTGATCTGGCTCGCTCGTCATCTCGTCGAACGGGGCCTGCGGCCCGGGGTGCTATGTCGCGGCTATCGCGGTCGGGCCGCGAGCTGGCCGCAGCGGGTGAGTGCCGCCGGTGACCCGCGCGAGGTCGGTGACGAGGCCGTGCTGCTGGCCGGAGGCGGTGATTATCCCGTCGCGGCCGGGCCGGATCGCGGCGCCGCGGCGCGCGATCTCGTTGAACGCGCTGCCGTCGATGTGCTGGTCTGCGACGACGGTTTGCAGTATCCGGGCCTCGCGCGAGACCTCGAGATCGTCGTCGTCAGCGGCCGGCGCGGGTTCGGCAACGGCTGGATTCTGCCGGTCGGACCGCTGCGCGAACCGCGCTCGCGTGCCGACCGCGCCGCTGTGCTGGCGTGGAACGGCACACCGCCGGCCGGTGCCGGCGGGTTCGTGCTCGTGCCGCGCGAGTTCGTCAACGTGGACAGCGGCGAGCGGCTTGCGACCGCGGCATTCGCCGGCCAGCGTGTGCACGCAGTCGCGGGTATTGGCGATCCCGCGAGGTTCTTCACCACCCTGCGCGAACTCGGATGCGAGCCTGTCGAGCATGCGTTTCCCGATCATCATCGCTTCACTGCAGCGGATCTTTCGTTCGGCGACGGGCTGCCGGTCCTGATGACCGGGAAGGATGCGATAAAATGCCGCGGTCTGGCGCCTGTGCCGGCCTGGTATCTGGCCGTGGACGCCGAGCCAGACGAGAAACTTCGCGTCGCAATCGACCACCACCTCGAACGACTGCTCCATGGATAAAGCCCTGCTCGACATCCTCGTCTGTCCGATCTGCAAGGGCAGCCTGATCTATGCGCGCGATGCGCAGGAACTCGTCTGCAAGGGCTGCCGGCTCGCGTATCCGATCCGCGACGGTTTCCCGGTCATGATCGACGACGAGGCACGCGCGCTCGGCAACGACGAGTACGCCGACTGAGCTTTCCGCACGCGTCGTGCTCCATGGGGCACGCGGGCGAGCACCCATGAGTTGCGGATTCACCATCGTCATTCCCACCCGGTTCGCGGCCAGTCGCCTGCCGGGCAAACCCCTGCTGCCAATCGCCGGCAGGCCGCTGGTCGAGCACGTCTGGCGGCGCGCGCTGGGTGCCGGCGCAAAGGCGGTCATCATTGCGACCGATGACGATCGCATTGTCGATGCCGCGCGTGGATTCGGAGCGGACGTCGAGATGACCTCTGCCGATCATGCCTCGGGCACCGATCGCCTCGCGGAGGTCATCAACCGTCGCGCGCTGGACGATTCGGAGATCGTCGTGAACTGGCAGGGCGACGAACCGCTGCTGCCGCCGGAACTCGCCGGCCAGGTGGCCGAGCGGCTGGCCGCATGCGCGGACTGCGCGGTCGCGAGCCTGTATGTGGCGATCGATTCCGCGCACGAACTTGCGGATCCCGCGGTCGTCAAGGTCGTGACCGATGCCGAAGACTGCGCCCTGTACTTTTCGCGTGCATCGATCCCGTTCGATCGCGATGGTGAGGGCAGGGGGCCGGAGCCGAAACGCCACCTTGGCGTGTATGCGTATCGCGCCGGGGCGATTCGCGATTTCGTGACCTGGCCGCCCGCGCCGATCGAACTCGCCGAGAAACTCGAACAGCTGCGCTTTCTGTACAACGGCCGGCGCATCGCCATGGCCCGCGCGCTGTCGGCACCCGGTACTGGGGTGGATACCCCGGCCGATCTCGAACGCGTGCGCGCGCTGCTGGAGCCGGCGCCGTGACCGAACCGCTGCATGTGCTGTTCGTGTGCATGGGCAACATCTGTCGTTCGCCGACGGCCGAGGGCGTGTTTCGCGCACTGGTCGAACGCGAGGGACTGGGCGATCGCATCGTCATCGATTCGGCCGGCACGCATGCCTGGCACGAGGGCGAGCCGCCGGATGCACGCAGCCAGTCGACCGCCGTCGCGCGCGGCCTGGACCTCTCGGACCTGCGCGCCCGTCGCGTGGCCGAGGAGGATTTCGAACGCTTTGATCTCGTCGTCGCAATGGATCAGGACAACTACATGAACCTCGCGCGCAAGTGTCCGGATGCACGCGTGAATGCGCTGCATCTGTTCATGGACTTCGCACCGCAGTTCAAGACCCGCGAAGTGCCCGATCCGTATTACGGTGGCCCGCAGGGTTTCGAAAAGGTCTTCGATATGGTGGAGGCCGCGTCCGAGGGCCTGCTTGCCTATCTGCGCGCCAGCTTTCCGCGGCTCAACGGCCGGTGAGGATAGCGGCAGGGTGCGCAGCGCGCGCCGAGATTTGATCGTAAACGGGCGCTGACCGCAAAGCCCGTCTGCACAATCGGGGTCGCGCGTGACAGATCTGTTCAAAGTGATACTGATCGAGACCCATAACCACTGCAACCGCACATGCTGGTTCTGCAAATTTGGGCAGGAGCGCCAGGACGCCGAGCACGCACGCATGTCCATGGAGACGATCGAGCTCATCATCCAGAACCTGAAAGAACTTGGGTACGACGGAAGGGTGTCTTGGTTTTTTATCAACGAGCCGCTTCTGGACAAACGGATTTTTGACATCGTCGAGCGTACTCGCGCAAGCCTTCCAAAAGCATTCATATCACTGGTGACCAACGGTGATCTGCTTACCGCCGAAATCTATGGAAAGCTGCGCCAAAAAGGCCTGGACGCGCTCGGGGTCAGCATCTATGACCAGGATGTTTTCCGGAAGATGCAGGGATTCAGCAATGACGGTCGTCTCGCCTTGATGGATCGGCGCGCGGCCCCAAACGTCAATCAGGCTGGGAATGTCAAACAACCGGCTCAGTCGTTCGATGAAGACGTCCTACGGTTCTCAGGCTCGACCTGCATGCGGCCATTCAGGATGATGGTGGTCAACGCGCAGGGCAAGGTCGCCCTGTGCTGCTCGGACCTGTATACCGATGTCGAAATGGGAGATGTCCATGCAGACCGGCTGGAACATATCTGGCGGAACGAAAAATTCCAGAGGTACCGGGAGACCCTCAGCGCTAACGGACGGCGAGGCCTCGCGCTATGCGAGAGTTGTTCGCATTCCGGGCGGGCGTCGCCGGTGTTTTATCCGCTCTCGGTCATGCCCAGACGCCGTTCAAATCTGGATGCCGTAAAGTCCGCGTTCAGCATTCAACGCCGAAATCCGGACGAGAAATGATGGGAATCCTGCTATTGGCTGGGTGGTGGCCAGCGCGGTGGTTTGGGTCTATTTCACCTGGATGTTGAACGCCAGCAACTTCCAGGACAGGCCTTCGTAGATGTACTCCTGTTCGAAGTAGACCTTGGCCGGCGAGGTGTCGTAGTGGCCGGATATAGTCAGTACGCCGTTTTCGTTGACGCTGCCGGCCTGCGCGAAGATCGGTGATTTGTTGTCCAGCACGGCCCAGTTGGCCTCGATCGGGAAGAACGATTCGAAGGCGTCGTTCAGAAACGCCACGTCGTGCTGGCCCTGCCACAGTTGCGAGACGGTCGAGCGGAAATGCGTCATGTCCTTCTGGCTGACCGAGACGAAGAAGTCGTGAATGGACTGGCGCACGAGCGCGACCTGGCCGCCTTCGTCCGGCGGTGCCGGGGCCTTGGCATTGGTCTGTAGACCTGCGGCCGGCTGCATCAGGGAATAGATCTTCCAGTCGCCGTTTTCCTTCACGAATTTCAGCTGGATCGGCACCGTGCCGCCCGAGGTGGTCTTGATCGAGCCGCTAAGTCCGCCGCCGTTCAGGTTGACTTCACGCTGGCCCCAGTTCGCCTCGGCAAAGTCCGTCAGCGCGTTGGCGCGCAGGTAACGCTCCAGCGCGGCCTCATCCGTCGTCTTTTTGAATGCCTCGGACAGAAACCCGTGGGCCTTGTGGATGTCGCCGGTCTTCACCGCGGCGAAAAACTGGTCGGCGCGCTCGGTGATGCCACTGGTCGCGTAGAAGATGACCCCGATCAGGATCGCAATCGCCGCGACGATGCCGAGGATGATCTTCATCCAGAGTTTCATGGTTCTTTTCTCCGGGTCATGCGCCTGGGTTTTCAAGGCGCCGGGCGTGATTGATGCGTCGCTTCAATCGAGTTCGACGATGACGTCATCGCCATCGGAGCGGCACGGGTAGATGCGCAGGTCTTCCTCGGCAGGGTCGTCCAGGACGCGGCCGTCGCGCAGATCGAAGCGGCTGCCGTGCAGCGGACACTTCAGTAGGCAGCCGTGCAGATTGCCGGTCGCCAGCGATGCCTCCTCGTGCGTGCAGCGATCGTCAGCGGCATGAAACCGGCCATCGACATTCGCGATGACCAGCCGGTAACCGTCGCCGTCGAACCGTTGCATCTTGCCCGGCGCGATCTGCGCCGCGGCCGCGAGCCGGACTTCGCGCGCCATCAGGCGTCGAACCGCGCCAGCGCGCGACCGTCGTCGAGCACCGCGCGAATCTGGTCGGCCGCCGCACGCAGGGAATCCGCCCGGCCGAGGTGCTGCAATACGAGGGCGCCGGCGGCAACGAGCGCATCGCGCGCCGGTCCGGCCTGGCCCGAGAGCGCCGCGCGGCCGGTCTCGACCGTGACTTTCGCGATGGCCTCGGCACTGGCGGTGATCGCAATCTCGTCGCCGACGCGGGTCGCGCCCGGCAGGTCGTCCGGGATCGGCACGACGCGCAGTTCCTGCTCGATGCCGAAGTCCTCCGGCTTGAAGTCGGACGCCTGTTCCTCGCCGCCATTGTGGTAGTTCCAGGCCTTGCCACTCTGGCGCAACGAGGGGATTACACCGCCCTCGGTGCCGCGCACGAGCAGCAGGCCGTCGAAGCCGGCGTGCCGCGCGAGCATCGCGTAGATGCGCGGGTAGGGCTTGTGCACGTAGCCGGTGACGAGATGCGTCGCGCGCCGGCCGGTGATGGGTTTGGCGAGGACCTCGACCGTGGTGATGGCCGGGCGCTTGACGATCTTCGTACGCAGATCGATCAGCGCGTGCAGCGGCGGGCAGAACGCGCCCTGGTCGATATACGTCCAGCCCGGCGCGCCGTCCGCCAGCCGGGCGGCGGCCTCGGTCGGCGCGAGATCGACCGGCTTTCCGGCTGCGCGCAGCACCTGCTTGAAGGTCACGCCGTATTTCGGGCCGACGGTCTCGACCCCATGGCAGACCGCCGCGACACCGCAGGCCGCCAGCGTGGCCGGCAGGAAGGCCGACACCGGCAGCGAGCGGGTGTAGCCGTCATAGGGGTCGGCGAGGTCCACGACCACGTCCACGGGCGCGGTGACGCGCTCGGTGTGGTCGATGATGCCCTGCAGCACGCCGCGGTTCTCGTCGTCGGTCTCGCGCTTCATGCGCAGAGCGATCAGGAAGATCGCCGCCTGCACCGGGTCGGCACGACCGTCGAGCACCAGCGACATGGCGTGGCGCGCCTCGTCATACGAAATGTCCTTCGACAGTTCGGGACCGGTCGCGATGCGCTGGATCACCGAGCGCATGGCGATGACCGGGTCGTCCGGGATCGCGTTGGCGGGGGCATTCATGCGTGGGGGACCTCGGTCAATGTTGAAATCCGGCGGGGCGGGCATTATACCGGCGCGCGAATTCCCGATTCGCCCGGAACCCGCGGCGGTGCGGAGCGGTCGGACGCGATTGTTTGAACGGGGCCACGGCGCACGCCGGGCGCAACGGCAAGTGGACATGATTGAAGTAACCGGACTGGTACGCAGCTACGGCGCGCAGCGCGCCGTGGACGATGTGAGTTTCAGCATTGGCGTCGGCGAGGTCGTCGGTCTGCTCGGCCACAATGGTGCGGGCAAGACGACCATCATGAAGATGCTGACCGGGAGCCTCGAACCGGACAGCGGCTCGATCGGCATCAACGGCCTCGATCCAGAGCGCGACCGGCGCGCCACGCAGCGGCTGATCGGTTATCTGCCCGAGAACTGCCCGCTGTACCCGGAAATGACGGTCATCGACTTTCTCGATTATCAGGCGGGCCTGCATGGCATGCCGGCAAACGAGCGCGCGGCGGCAATCGGCGCTGCGATGCGTCGCACCTGGCTCGTGGATCGCGCGACACAGACCATCGGCACACTCTCGCGCGGCTATCGCCAGCGCGTGGGCGTAGCGCAGGCCCTGCTGCATCGCCCGCAGATCGTGATTCTCGACGAGCCGACGAACGGCCTCGATCCGACCCAGATCCACCAGATGCGTGCGCTGATCCGCGAACTGGCGCAGAGCGCGACGGTGATCCTGTCGACGCACATCCTCCAGGAAGTCGAAGCCGTGTGCGATCGCGTGCTGGTGCTGCGTGCCGGCCGGCTGGCGCTGGATCGCAAGTTGACTGAACTCGGTGCCGGCACGGGCAGCATCGTCGTGGAGCTGGATGCCGCGCCGGATTGGGCGCTGCCGACGCTGCGGGGCGTCGACGGCGTGAGCGAGGTCGTGCATCGGTCAGGCAGCACGCAGACCCATGTCTACACGGTGCGCGTGACCGATGGTCTGGCCGGCGCGGCGGCGATCGCACAGGCGGTGCAGTTGGCGGGCCTGAAGCTTTATCGCCTGAATCCCGGTGGTGCCGATCTCGAAACGGTGTTTCGCGAACTGCACGAAACCGCTGCGCGGAAGGCTGCCGGTCATGCGTGAGATCGCCCGTGTCGCCGCACGCGAATTCGCGGCGTTCTTCGCAAGCCCGGTCGGCTATCTGTTTCTCGGCGCGTTCCTCGCCGCCGTGCTGTTCGTGTTCTTCTGGGTCGAGGCGTTCTTTGCGCGCAACATCGCCGATACCCGACCGCTGTTCGAATGGCTGCCGCGGCTGCTGATCTTTCTGGTCGCCGCGCTGACCATGCGTGCATGGTCAGAAGAGCGACGCGCCGGCACACTCGAACTGCTGCAGAGCGCGCCGGTCACAAGCACGCGACTGGTGCTGGGCAAGTTCTTCGCGGCGCTTGCGCTGGTGGCGGTTGCGCTGTTGTTGACACTGCCGCTGCCGATCACCGTCGCGCAGCTCGGTCCGCTCGATTCCGGCCCGGTCGCGGGCGGTTACCTCGCATCACTGCTTTTGGCCGCCGCCTACATCGCGGTGGGGCTGTGGGTGTCCGCGCGCACCGACAACCAGATCGTCGCGCTCATCGGCACTGTGCTGGTCTGCGGTCTGCTATGGCTGGTGGGCGCCGAGATCATCACGGGGCTCGCCGGTCAGCGGCTTGGCGAATGGCTGCGACTCGCCGGCACCGGCGCGCGCTTCGATTCCATCACGCGCGGGGTGATCGACCCGGCCGACCTCGCGTACTACCTGAGCCTGACCGGCGTGTTCCTGACGCTGACGGTGTACGCGCTGGAACGCCTGCGCTGGTCACGCGCCAGCGAACGCAAATGCGCGCACCGCGGACGCACGGCGCTGACCGTGCTCGTGGTTGCGAACTTCCTCGCGCTGAATGCCTGGGTCGCGCATGCGGGCCTGCCGCGTGTGGACCTGACTTCCGGGGGCATCTACACACTGTCGTCCGCAACACGTGGCGTCCTGGCCGACCTCGACGAACCGCTGGTGCTGCGCGGCTATTTCAGCGCGCAGACCCATCCGCTGCTCGCGCCGCTGGTGCCGCAGTTGCGCGATCTGGTGTCCGAGTATGCCGCCGCCGAAGCCGGTCGCGTGCGGGTCGAATTCATCGATCCCGCTGATGATCCGGACGCCGAACGCGAGGCCGGTGAACGCTTTGGCGTGCGACCGGTGGCGTTTCAGACCGCAAGCAAATATCAGGCGGCGGTGGTCAACTCGTATTTCGATCTGGTCGTGCAGTACGGCGATCAGTACGAACGACTCGGTTATCGCGACCTCATCGAGATCAAGCTGCGCGGTGAAACCGACCTGGACGTGCGACTGCGCAATCCCGAATACGACCTCACGCGCGCGATCAAGAAAGTGCTGCACGGCTATCGCGGCGCCGGCGACCTGTGGGCCCAGCTGTCCGGCGGTGCGCGTCTGCGTGCGTTCGTTTCGGATACGCAATCCCTGCCCGAATCGCTGCGTGCGGTGCGAGCGGATCTGGAATCGATCACAAAGGATCTGGCGAAGGAATCGCAGGGCAAGCTCGATGTCGAATGGCTCGACCCGACCGGCGATGAAACCCTGCGCAAGGAACTCACGGAAGTCTACGGCTTTCGTCCGATCGCGCTGAGCCTGCTCGATCCGAACGAGTTCTGGTTTTATCTCGTCGCGGAATCAGGCAAGCAGAGTGTGCCCGTGGTGTTGCCGGAAACGCTGGAGCGTGAGCCGCTGCGCAAGGCGTTGGAGTCCGCGCTGAAGCGCATGGCGCCGGGTCTGCTGCGCACCGTGGCATTGTCGACGCCGGCGGCGGCCGACCTCGACGCGCTCGGCCTTCCAGACATGAGCAGCGGTCCGCGGTTCACCCTGTTGGAAGACGCGCTGCGCGAGAACGCGGCGCTTGTACCCGTGGACCTCGCGGCGGGACAGGTGCCCGAGGTGGCCGATTTGTTGCTGGTCGTTGATCCGGCAAGGCTTGGCGAGACGGCCGTCTACGCGATCGACCAGTTCCTGATGCGCGGTGGCACGGTGGTCATCGCGGCAACGCCGTTTGCCGTGGATCTCGAGCGTTCGATCTCGGCGAACGCGCGACCCACCGGGCTGGAAGACTGGTTGAAGCATCAAGGCCTCGCACTTGAAACGGGGCTGGTCGTCGACCCGCAGAACGCGCCGTTTCCGATTCCGGTCGAGCGCAATCTCGGCGGATTCGTCGTGCACGAGATTCGCGAACTGCCGTATCCGTTCTTTCCGGACGTGCGCGAGGCGGGCCTGAATTCCGCATCGCCGATCACTGCGGACCTCGGTCAGTTGACGCTCAACTGGGTGGTACCGATCGAAGTCATTGCCACGGCCAATGCCGAACGCACCGTGACGACGCTGGTGCACGCGTCCGCGAATTCCGGCGTCGTCAACACGCCCGATGTGCAGCCGGACTTCCAGAAGTATCCGGACACCGGCTTTCCGCGCGGCGAGCCGCGCGCGAGCCCATTGCTGGCGGTCATGGTCGAGGGGCGTTTCGATTCCGCCTGGGCCGACAAGCGTTCGCCGCTGGCCGACGCGCCCGCGAACCCTGAATCGGGCGATGCGGCTGGCGAAGAAACGAAAAAGCCGGCGGCGCGTTTCGATGGCGTGATCGGGCAGTCGTCCTCGGCCGCGCGGCTGGTGCTGATCGGTTCCGGCAGCATGCTCGGTGACACCGCGCTCGATCTCGCCGCGCAGGCCACCGGCACGCGTTATCTGAAGCCTGTGAACCTGATCGAGAACATCATCGACTGGTCGCTGGAAGATCGCTCGCTGCTCGCGCTGCGCGGTCGCGCGCAGTTTTCGCGCTTGCTTGATCCGGTCGGCCGCGACGCGCAGATGGCCTGGGAGTACGGCAACTACCTCGTCGCGCTGCTGGGTCTGGCGCTCGTCTGGCTCGGCGTGCGCGGTGCACGCGGGCGACGCCGACGCTTCCACGCCGCCGTGCTGGAGATCGCCCGATGAACGCCGCCGTCCGCTCGCTGTTGCTGGTGATTCTGCTCGCCGCCCAGATGTTCGCGGCGCTGTGGTTGATCCAGCGTCAGAGCGGTGATGAAGCCGGATCGGCCACCGCGGCGCTGCTGAACTTCGATCCCGCGGCAATCGATCGCATCGTGATCGACGCCGGCGGCGCGTCGGCGGCGACCGCGGTGCTGGAACGCAAGGGCGACACGTGGCGTGTGCCGCAGTGGTTTGGTTTTCGCGCATCGGCGGATCGGGTACAAACCCTGCTCAGTGACCTCGCGAAGCTGAAGGGCGGGCATCCGGTCACCAACACAGCCGCCGCACACCGGCGTCTGAAACTTGCCGACGCGGACTATGAGCGCCGCATCCGGCTGGAGGCCGGCGGTCAGCCGGTTGCCATGCTGTTGCTCGGCGATTCCCCGGGCCTCAAGCGCAGTTATGCGCGCGTACCGGGCAGCGATCTTGTCTACGAGGTGTCGTTCGCGCACTACCAGGCGGCGGCGAAGGCGGTGGACTGGAGCGATCGCACGGCCCTGCATCTGTCGGCCGATGACATCACGCGGCTCAAGATCGACGGCGTCGATCTCAAGCGCGATGGTGAAGCCTGGCGCCTGACCGGGCTCGTGGAGGGTCAGCAGACCGATGGGGATGCCGCGGCCGATCTGGTGCGCCGGGTTGCGGGCCTGAACTTTCTCGACGTCAGCGGTGGCGCGGATGCGCTGGCGACCGAGCGCGGCGGACCGGCACTGACGATGACCGTCACACGCAAGTCCGGTGCGCCGCTGGTCTATCGGCTCTGGCCAGCGGGCGGTGAATCGCGCGAGTTCGTGCTGATCCGCGACGATCTGCCGTACGTGTTCACGCTCGGGGAATACAACGTCGAACCACTTGCGAAGGCCGATCGCCCGAAACTCACGATCAGTTCCGCGCCGGGTGTTGAAGCTCCGGCCGGCGGGCCGACCGATCCGGCGTCCGTTCCCCCGGGCGACGCTGCGGGTCATTGAGCGGGACGGCCCCACAGCGGCTGACCCTCGCGCACGGCGAGTCGGTCGCGTACGCCGTGCGCCGTTCGGCGCGCGCGCGGCGCATGCGCCTGTATTACCGCCCCGGCGAGGGGCTGACCCTGGTGCTGCCCACGCGCGTGAGTGCGAAACGCGGCCAGCAGTTCGTGGAGCAGAGTCGCGACTGGGTCGCCGCGCAGCATGCGCGGTTCGGCGCCGAGGTCAGGCGCGTCGAGCGAGAGCGCGACACGTTGCCCGGCGAGCTGAATCTTCCTGCGCTTAATGAGCGCTGGACGATCCGTTATCGCCGGACGGCCGCGAGCACTGTGCGTGCCGTGGGCGGTGCTGATGGCGAAGTCGTCGTCAGCGGGGCGATCGACGACGTCGCAGCCTGCCACGCGGCGCTGCGGCGCTGGCTGCTGCGTCACGCCGAGGCGGCAATGCGGCCCGCACTGGACGCGTTGAGCCGCAAAACCGGACTCGTATTTTCCACGCTGAAGATCCGTACGCAGCGCGCTCGCTGGGGCAGCTGTAACTCACGCGGCGCGATCAGCTTGAACGGCAAGCTGCTGTTCGTATCGCCCCCGCAGCTCGACTACGTGCTGGCGCATGAGCTCGTGCACACGCGCGAGATGAACCACTCGGCAAGATTCTGGGCGCGACTTGAAGCCATCGTGCCAAACGCGCGCCGGCTCGACCGCAGTCTGCGCCGTGGCTGGGCGATGGTGCCGGGCTGGGTGTGACCGTGGCCGGCTTAGAGTGCGGAGGGCATGGGACGGAAAGAGTCGACCGGACGAACGTGCGGGCGCCTGTTCAGCTATTGAACCTCAGAGGCGCGGAGGACGCAGTCGTAGGGTGCGCACCGCGCACCGGTCGGGGTTTAGATTGAACCGCAGAGGCGCGGAGGGCGTGAGCAAGCTAAAAAGGGCTCTGACCCCTTATACTTTACCAGTACCGGGGTTTTCCGACAGCCTCAACGTTGCCGATGACGCGCCGGGGCGCACGCGCAGCGGGTGACCCGGTCTCCGTCCATCGGCTGGTTAGGACGGGTCGAGCTCAACACCCTGCTTCAGGCTCGCCTCGAACTGCTTCTTCGCCTTCTTCAATTTCGCCTGCTCAGTTCGCACAATCTTCTCTGATTGAGCGATCTCGCCGGCGAGTCGAAGAATCTCAGGCGCCCGCTGGACGATGCGGCTCAGCTCTTCGAGCTTCGATGTCTCTGTCTCATCGAACAGTCGGCTTGTATCTCCAGCGAGAAGTTCTGTCTTGTGCTTGCATAGCTTCCCAAAGCTCCCGGCTTGGCAATTGCAGTAGACCGAAAGCTGGTTGCCGTCGATGACAAACTCGACTTCGTAGGGCTCGGCGCCACTACTCTTGGCACGTAGGTTGAGTCTCATGCTTTAAGTCCAAACTACTGAGTAGACGTCAAAATGACGTGATGTTTTACGTCAATTTGACGTATAACTCCCCGTCGCCGATTGGAAGGAATCTCCGGCCCTGGGCCACGATGGGCACGATTCTGACCACTATCATCGCCATAAATCAATGCGTTACGGCTTTGGCGCGGTGAATGTTCCGCCCTCATCGGGCGGCCACGCCACGGTGCAATTGCGTCAATCTGACGCATAACACCCCGGCGATCCGCTCGCACCTCTACCACGCATACCGGACCGTATAGCTCACCACCGCCTCGGCATCCGGGGCGACGGTGACCGGCAGCACGATTGAGGTGGCATCACGCTTCTCGTATTGGTGTGATGCCTTGGTGATGGTCCATCCGGCGCCGCGGTACAGGCGTTCGCGCACCTCGACCTCGATCGGTTCGCGCTTGTGGTTGCGCAGCTTCACCTCGATGGTCTCGGTCAGCACCTGGGCGCGTTTGTCGTAGTCGAACTCGGTCTGGCGGCGTTCGCCGACGACATCAAATGCGGAACCCAGGCGAAGCTTCACGCGCTCGTTTTTCGGTGTGTGGTCGATGACGTCCTCGCCGATGAATTCCACGCTGTCGTCGGCCGGGTCGCGCTTGTTCACGCGCACGCGGCCGGCGGGCAGGGGCATGCCCAGGCCGTTGTTTTCGCGGTTTTCGAACTCCACGAACACGTCCACCTTCTTGTTGCCGGTCGCGCCGAATTCGCGTTCGGTCATCGGCCGCCCGTAGTTGCCGATGTTCTTCGCGCCCTCGTAGGTGTAGCGCTGTTCGCAACCGACTCGATCGGCGGCCGGGAACAGCTCGATCTGGCGCGTGCTGTTGTCAGGCAGGCGCGTCTCGCGGCCCAGCGTGTACAGGTGATATTCGAAGAAGGCTTTCTCGCTAAAGCCGGTGTCCGCCGCGCCGGCCTCGGCCATGGCCATGCGCTGGATCATCGCGGGCTGCGGCGGTGGCTGGAAGCGCTGCACGTCGCCGGCGATGAGCTTCACGCGCACGGGGTCGTAGCCCGCACCGGAACGGTTGACGATGCTCACCCAGGCGGTGAGCGCCAGATGACAGGCGGCATCGCTGTCATCGAGCAGCAGGTTGTAGTCGGCCCACCAGGTGAGGCCGTCGGTCTGGTAGCTGACCTCAACCGCGTGCGGGCCGGGCCGGCCGGTCGCGACCTGCCAGACCAGGGTCGGGCGGGTGATGAGCCCGCCCGGCAGGGCCGGAAAGCGCAGCCGCGAGTATTCGCGCAGCACCTCGACACGGCCGTCTTCGGCGCCGAGCACCAAATCGCCCGCGGCCGAGAGCAGCTGGCCGCCGATCGCGCGCACGCCGTCGCCGATGATCTGTTCGGCCTCGATGCGCTGGTCGATGAAGCGCTGCAGCAACCGGTCGCTGCTGACCAGATCGAACTCGTAGGCCTGTTCCAGCACATGGGTGCCGGCGGGGTCCGTGAGCGAGCGGAACTGCACGGTGGTCGGGTCGATGCGCGCGGCGACATCGGTGAAGCGCACGTCGCTGGTCGGCGCATCCAGGGTGAGTTCGCGCCGCTGGCGCACCACGGCATAGCCCGGCACGCCCGCCGCCGGCAGCACCTCGCCGGGTTCCGGCCGGTACAGCGCGGCCGGAATGCCGCCGGGGCGGGCGCTGGAGTAGATCGTCACGGCGTTGTCCGCGGCACGGGCCGGCAGGGCGGCGAGGGTGGCGATCGCGAGGCTGAGTAATCCGCGCTTGATCATGTCGACCTCCGTGGTCACTGGGCAACGGCGGTGATCGATGTCCAGAAGGCGTTGTTGCGGTTGAGAAACTCGTCGTGCTGCAGGTAGTGCGTACCGTCGCAGGAGAAATTCAGTGCGATGCGGCCGTTCATGATGTTCAGCGAGCCGGAGCGCAGGTAGATGTTTTCGTCGGCGAAGCGCAGTTCGCGCCAGCCGTCGAGGATGCGCCGTACGTCCTTCTCGGGCACGCGCGCGCCTTCCGGATAGGGCCGGCGCGGGTAGACCAGGCAGACGTCAGGGTCGCACAGGGCCTCGTATTCCAGCAGGCGGTAGTTGTACGGGTCGTCGTACAGCCAGATCGTCGCGCGCGAACTCGAGAAATGCAGCTTGGTGTGGAACACGCCGTGCTCGCGCACGAGTTCCTCGACCACGGCCATGACCTCGTCGATGTGTTGGTCGGCGATGGAATCCACCCGGCAGGACTGGAACAGCGAGCCGCGGATCGCCGGGTCGCCCTTCATCTGCCGCCACGCCGAGGGCTCCTCGTACATCTCGCCGACGTTGGGCAGGTTGCGCAGGTCGAAATCCGCGCCGACGAAGCCCAGCAGCATGCCCTTGTCGCGCACGACCTGAATGGCCGTCACGCTCGGGCGGCGCGCGTGCAGGCTGATGTAGGCCTCGGACAGGTGAAAATCCGCCGCGACCGGGTTGGCGCTGCGCATGTACGGGCGGTGCGAGCGGTCGCGGCCGAAATCCGCCGGTTGCAGGCCCTTCTTCGTCATGTTCGAACTGACCTGCCGGGCGCGGGTGTCGAGCGCGTAGGCGAAGGTCACATGCGGAATCGAGCCGAAGCGTTTCTGCAGCTCGGCGTCGATGGCCTCGCGCTGGCCCCAGACGCGCGCGCAGGCCGCCGCCAGCGCCGCCATCGGCGTGGTCAGCCGCGCGGCCAGTTCCGCACGCTGGGTCGTAACCAGGTTTCTGAGGGACTCCGCCACGATCCGTCTTTCTTGTTCAGGAGGCGTTCAGTTACCCGGGCGTAGTGTTTGCACCAAGACTTGAAAAAGGCTTGGCCGGAACGCCCGGCGCTTTGTTTCCAGACACTGTAAACCAGAGGACGACTGCAATGAACAAGAAACTGCTCACCACCGCGATTGCCCTGGCCAGCGCCATGAGTGTGACGGTGGCATCGGCGGGTCACCGCTTCGACCGTGGCGACCGCAATAACGACGGCTACGCCCTGGCCCGGGTGACTGAAGTCGAGCCGATCATCGACCGCGTGCAGGTTTCCGAGCCCTTCGAGGTCTGCCGCGACGAATACGTGCGCGGCCGCCGCCACGACGCGGCGCTGCCGACCCTGTTCGGCGGGCTGCTCGGCGGCGTCATCGGCAACCAGTTCGGCCACGGCCGCGGGCGGCATGCCGCGACGGCGGCCGGCGTGCTGATCGGCGCGACCGTCGGTCACGAGGCCTCGGCGCACTCGCACCGCGGCGGCCGCTACGTGACGAGCTGCGACACCGAGTACCGCTACCACACCGAGGAGCGGGTCGCCGGCTACCGGGTGCACTATCGCTACGACGGTCGCAACTACGTGACGCGTACCGACGAGGACCCGGGCAAGTACATCCGCGTTCGCGTGGACGTATCGCCGGTCGAGGGTCGCCGCGACTGGTGAGCTTCGGCTCCGGTGCTCTATGATCGAGCGTATGCGTGAAGCGTTTCGACCGATTCGGATGATTGCCCTTGCAACGGCGCTGGCGTGCGCGACCTGGACCGGGGTTCAGGGCGCGCTCGCCGCGCGCGGCGAGCGCGGCTACGGCTACTCGCTGGACGACGTGGTCGGGCAGCAGCAGGGCAAGGGCCGGCGCGTGCTGCGGGCCGAGACGGTGCGTCGTGGCGACGCCGACGTGCACGAACTCAAGGTGCTGACCGACGACGGCCGCCTGCGGCGCGAGCGCTACGACCCCGGCACCGGCCGGCGCCTCAATCGCTAGGGCCGGGGGATGCGAGTGCTGGTGGTCGAGGACGAGCCGGCCCTGCGTGGCCAACTCGTCAGCCAGCTCGGTGCGCGCGGTTTCGCGGTGGACCCGAGCGGCGACGGTGACGAGGCGCTGTACCTGGGCCGCGAGATCGACTTCGACGCCGCGGTCGTCGATCTCGGCCTGCCGAAGCGCTCCGGCATCGAGGTGATCCGCACCTGGCGATCGGAAGGCCGCGACTTTCCGGTGCTGATTCTCACCGCGCGCGAACGCTGGCAGGACAAGGTCGAGGGTCTGGACGCCGGCGCCGACGACTATGTCGTCAAACCGTTCCAGTTCGAGGAAGTGCTGGCCCGCATCAATGCCCTGATCCGGCGTGCGGCTGGCATGGCCCATCCACAGCTCGAGGCCGGCCCGATCCGCATCGACACCGCGGCGCAGAGTGTCACGGTCGACGGCGCCGCCGTGGAACTGACGGCCTATGAGTACAAGGTGCTCGAATACCTGATGCTGCATCGCGGCGAGGTCGTGTCCAAGACCGTGCTGACCGAACACATCTACGACCAGGACTTCGACCGCGACTCCAACACCGTCGAGGTGTTCGTCGGGCGGCTGCGCAGGAAGCTGGACCCGGATGGGCGGCTGGCCCCGATCGAAACCCTGCGCGGACGCGGCTACCGGTTCGAACTCGCCGGCTGAGCGCAGGCCGGCCCGGTCACGGGAAGCGAAGACCGCCGGCCGCGGTCAGCGCACCGCGCACCGGAAGGCGCGATAATCCCGCCGGAGCGCAACAACAACAGGGAGTCCCGACCGATGTCCGACCACAACCCCTATGAGCCGCCGAAGGCCGATCTCGAACGTCACATCGAGGTCGCCGCCGATCATCTGGCCGAACCGCCGCGCAGGCATGGCGCCGCGCAGGGCTGGAACTGGATCGCGAACGGCTTTCGCATGTTCGGCGCGAACCCGCTGAACTGGGTGCTGATCTGTGTCATCACGCTGATTTTTATGATGATCCTGTCGTTCATCCCGATCGTTTCGCTGATCAGCTATCCGCTCGGCATCGTCTTCAACGCCGGCATCATGTTCGGCGCGCACGAGCAGCACAGGGGCGGGCGGCTGGAGGTCGAGCACCTGTTTTCCGGCTTCAAGCGCAACACGGGCAACCTGTTCGCACTCGGGTTCCTGTACCTGGTCGGGGCGATCCTGGTGCTGATCGTCGGTGCGCTGATGTTTTTCAGCTCGGGTGGTCTGGACTTCCTGCAGATGTCCATGACCGGCCAGCAGCCCGATCCCGAACAGCTACAGCAGATGTTCTCCGGTACGTTCTGGATCATGCTGCTGGTGATGTTCGTGCTGTTCATCCCGCTGATCATGGCGATCTGGTTCGCGCCGGCGCTGGTGATCCTGAACGATGTCGGCCCGATCGAGGCGATGCAGCTGTCGTTTCGCGCATGTCTGCGCAACATCTGGCCGTACCTGATCTACGGGCTGGTGTGGATTCCGATCCTGATCATTGCGGTGATTCCGCTCGGGCTCGGTCTGCTGGTGGTCTATCCGGCGATGATGGCCTCGATCTATGTCGCCTATCGCGACATCCTGATCGAGGACAATCCGGACGGCATGGCGGCCTGATACCATTCACCGGCATGTCACATTGAACCTTTAACCTCAGACGGTTATGGAAGCGCGCAACCTCACCAGTCCCGACCTGTACATCAACCGTTACGACAGCCTGCTGGAGTTCAACCGCAGGGTCATGGCGTACGCGACCGATGCCGCAACCCCGCTGCTCGAACGGCTGAAGTTCCTGTGCATCACCTCGAGCAACCTCGACGAGTTCTTCGAGATCCGCGTCGCGAGCCTGAAACAGCGCGTCGGCTCCGGGAACATCTACAGTCCGGACGACCGCGCGCCCGAGGAACTGCTGCGCATCCTGTGCGAGAAGGCGCACGAGATCGTCGCCGAACAGTACCGGGTGCTGAACGACTCGCTGATCCCGGAACTCGCCGCCAGCGGCATCGTGTTCCTGCGCCGTGGCGAATGGGCGCCGGATCAGGAACTGTGGCTGCGCACCTATTTCACCGAACAGGTGCTGCCGGTGCTGAGTCCGCTTGGGCTGGACCCCTCGCATCCGTTTCCGCAGATCATCAACAAGAGCCTGAACTTCATCGTTTCGCTCGAAGGCGTCGATGCGTTTGGCCGGCGGTCGGGCAAGGCGATCGTGCACGCGCCGCGCGCGCTGCCGCGATTGATACAGATTCCCGCGGAGATCTGCGACAAGAGCAAGCCGCACAGCTTCGTGTTCCTTTCGTCGATCATCCATGCGTTTGTCGATCAGCTGTTTCCGGGCATGGAGCCGACGGGCTGCTACCAGTTCCGCGTCACGCGCAACTCCGACCTGTTCGTCGACGAGGAGGAGGCCGAGGACCTGTTGCACGCGCTCGAGGGCGAACTGCGCTCGCGCCGTTACGGCGATGCCGTGCGGCTCGAGGTCGCGGATAATTGTCCGGACGAGCTCATCGGTTACCTGCGCCGCGAGTTCAATCTCAAGGCCATGGATGTATACCAAGTCAACGGGCCGGTGAATCTGAATCGCCTGATTGCGATTCCCGACCTCGTCGACATGCCGGAACTCAAGTACCCGGGGTTCCGTTCGTCGCTGCCGACCGGACTGGCTGCGGCCGCGGACATCTTTCAGGTGCTGCGGCGCGGGCCGGTGCTGCTGCATCATCCGTTCGAATCGTTCGCGCCGGTGATCGATTTCGTGCGCCAGGCCGCGCGCGACCCGCAGGTGCTGGCGATCAAGCAGACGCTGTATCGCACCGGACCGGAATCGGCGATCGTCGATGCGCTGGTCGATGCCGCGCGTGCGGGCAAGGAAGTCACGGTCGTGATCGAACTGCGTGCGCGGTTCGACGAGGAGGCGAACATCCAGCTCGCCAACCGCCTGCAGCAGGCCGGCGCGCTGGTGGTCTATGGCATCGTCGGCTACAAGTGCCACGCGAAGATGGTGCTGATCGTGCGGCGTGAAGCCGGCGAGCTGCGCCGGTACACGCATCTTGGCACCGGCAACTATCATCCGCGCACGGCGCGTCTGTATACCGATTACGGATTGCTGACCGCCGACCAGCGCATCGGCGGTGACGTCAACCGCGTGTTCCACCAGATGACGAGTCTGGGCAAGGTGTCGCAGCTCGATCGGCTGCTCGAATCCCCGTTCACGCTGTTTCCGTGGCTGCTCGAGCGCATCGCCGCGGAGGCGGAACTCGCGCAGGCCGGCAAACCCGCGCACATCATCTTCAAGATCAATGCGCTGATCGAGCCGCAGGCGATCCAGGCGCTGTATCGGGCCTCGCAGGCCGGTGTGAAGATTGATCTTATCGTGCGGTCGATGTGTTCGCTGCGACCGGGAATTCCCGGTGTGTCGGACAACATCCGCGTGCGCTCGGTCGTGGGGCGCTTCCTCGAGCACACGCGCGTGTACTGCTTCGGCAACGGCGGCGAGGAACTCGTATATCTGGGCAGCGCGGACCTGCGTGAGCGCAACCTGTTCCAGCGTGTCGAGGTGGTGTTCCCGGTCGACGACGAGGCGCAGCGCGCGCGGGTCTGCGAGGAACTCCAGCTGTACCTGGCGGACAACACCCAGGCCTGGGAACTGGACGCCGACGGGGCGTACCGTCGCGTGCAGCCGGCTGCGGATGCACAACCGGTTTCAGCCCAGGCGACGCTGCTCGCGCGTATTGCTAGCTAGCGGCACTGACAGGAAACTTCAGGCCTGATCGGCGCGGATCTGTTCGATCAGCGACTGTGTGTCCTGCGGTTGTCCGATCAGGAAGCCCTGGGCAAATTCCACATCCAGCGCGCGCAGGGTTTCACGCTGCGCCTCGTTCTCGATGCCCTCGGCAATCATCTGCAGGTTCAGCGCGTGCGCGATTTTGGCAATCCCCGAAATCATCGAACGTGAACGTTCATCGGTCGCGACGTTTTCGGTGAATGCGCGATCGAGTTTGAGCACGTCGAATTCCACATCGAGTAATCGCTGCAGGCCGGAGTGGCCCGTGCCGAAGTCGTCGAGCGCGACGGCAAAGCCCGCCGCGCGACAGCGCGCCACGCAGCCGCGCGCGAGCAGCGGGTCGACGGCGAGGCTTTCGGTGATCTCGAGCTTGATGCGCGTGGGTTCCACCTCGTGTGCCTTGGCGATCTCCGCCGCTCGTTCCAGAAAATCCGGTTCCGCAAGCTGCCGCGCCGAAACATTGATGCTCACGAACAGGTGTTGCCCGCAGGCTGCGTCGAGCGCGCGAAGTTCGCGACAGGAAGACTCGAACATGTACAGCCCGATCGGCACGATCAGGCTGGTTTCCTCGGCGAGTTCGATGAATTTGGCCGGCGGAATCGGGCCGCGTTGCGGATCGCTCCAGCGGGCCAGTGACTCGAGACCGGCGATGCGGCCGCTCGCCAGCGACTGGATCGGCTGAAACACGCACTCGATCGCCCCGCTCTCGAGGGCGCCGCGAAGATCGAGTTCCAGACGCATCTTGCTGACGCCGGCCTTGCTGGGCGGAACTTCGGCCTTCTGGTTCAGCGAGTCGCGCTGCCGAACCCGGTTCAGCACCGTGTCGAAGAGCATGCGCACGATCGGATCGGTCGCTTCAAGGCGTTCGGTGAAAAGCTCGCGCGAGATGATGCTGAGCTCAGAATCGACCAGGGCGCGCGCGCCGGCAATGCGCAGGGTCGAGTCCAGGATTGCGAGTTCACCGAACAGGCCGCCCGGGCCGATCTCGCCGAGCATTTCATGCGGAGCGTCGGCCGCGAAGATGCCGATGCGACCGTGTTCGACGAGATACGCGAAATCGGCCGGATCGCCGGCGGCGAACACCGGCTCGCCGGCGGCGAACATGCGCCGAGTCGTGCGGATCGGGGTCACGTTGGCGGGTCTGGGCCGCGGTCGATTTCCAGTGTGATGCCGGCCCGCGCGAGCCCTTCGCGCTCGGTCTCGAGATCGGCCCGCGTCAGCGGGTGCGCCGTGAGCCATTCCGCGTCCGGTGCGATCGCAAGTCCCTTGGGAATCACGCGCAGTCCGGCCGGCGGCAGCATCTGCGGGCTGCGCGAACGGTTCAGGGCGACCGCCAGTCGCAGCACAACGGCAAGCCGCAGCGCGATCGTACGCCAGCGTTTCGGGAGTGCCTTGAATTCCGCGCCCGGAAACTTGCGCCGGTGCGCCCGCACGATGGCCGCCAGCACACGCTGCTGCTGGTTGGAAAAGCCGGCCATGTCGGCGTTTTCGATGATGTAGGCACCGTGCCGATGATAGTGGTGATAGGCGACGGTCGTGCCGATTTCATGCAGGCGCGCGGCCCAGCGCAGCATGCGCTCGGCGCGCGGCTCGAGCAGGTCCCAGGCGCCCGCGACCTGGCGCAGCAGGGCGAGCGCGGTGGTGGTGACGCGCTCGGCCTGTGCGGCGTCCACGCCGAACCGACCCGCGATGGATTCGACGCTGCGTTCGCGCGCGTCTTCGTTGTGCAGGCGTCCAAGCAGGTCGTAGAGCACGCCTTCGCGCAGGGCGCCGTCGGCATAGCGCATGTGTTCGATGTCCAGCGCCTGGAACACCGCATGCAGGATCGCCACTCCGCCGGCGAATACCGGTGCGCGCTGTGCGCTCAGGCCCTCGATGCCGCGGGTGTCGCCGGCCGCGATGAGCGCGTCCACGAGCTTGTCGAGGCTGCGCGCCGTGATGCCTTCCTCGCACCAGCCGCGGGCCTGAACGACATTGCGCACCGCGCGGATCGTGCCCGAGGTGCCGACGGCCTCCGACCAGCCCATCTGGTGATAGCGCTGCATCAGCGGTTCGAGTTCCTGCAGCGCCGCAGTCTCGGCGCGGCGCATGCGCTTGGCATCGATCACGCCATCTTCGAAGAAACGCCGGCTCAGGCTCACGCAGCCCATGTACAGGCTGTCCATGGCGATCGGTTCGTAGCGCTGGCCGATGATCAGCTCGGTGGAGCCGCCGCCGATATCCACGACCAGCCGCTGATGGCCCAGTGCGGCAAGGCTGTGCGCGGCGCCGAGAAACACCAGGCGCGCCTCTTCGATGCCGGCAATGATCGAGATGTTGTGACCCAGCGCGGCCTCGGCGCGCGCAAGGAAGTCCTCGGCGTTGTCGGCCGCGCGCAGGGTGTTGGTGCCGACCGCGCGCATTCGATTCGGTGCGACATGCCGCAGCCGCTGGCCGAAGCGTTGCAGGCACTCGATCGCGCGGGACTGGGTCGCCTCGTCGATCACGCCCTCGGCGTCGAGCCCGGCCGCAAGCCGGACCATTTCCTTTTCGCGATCCACCACGCGCAGTTCGCCATGTTCCTCGCGCGCGACGATCAGGTGGAAGCTGTTTGAGCCGAGATCGAGCGCAGCCAGCAGATCGGGATCGATCAGGTCTGTCGCGGGCTCTGGGGTTTCGCTCATGCGGGCGCCGGTGTCGAGGTAATGCCGGTTGGCGAACGGGTTGGTGGTCAGGGTTTGCCGCGGTCCACGCGCACGCTGCGTGTGGACTCGCTGCGGCTGCCGTCCGCGCCGACGGCGGTGCACTTTACGCCGGTCGGGCCGGTGCGCACAAAGCGATGTTGCGTGGCGACCGCGTGGGCTTCCAGATCGATGTCGTCGAAGGTCCAGTCGATCCGGATGGCGGGGTCCGTCCGCGGCGCGAGACACAGCCAACGCGAGTCCCGGTCCGCGGCGATCGTCGAGCTTGCGGTCATCAACGCCGGGCGCGTGGCGGCTCGACCGGTGCCTTCGGTCAGCGTGGCAAGCGCGTCAATGCCCAGACCATCGAAGTACTCCAGCGTGCCATCGGGCCACTGGACGAGGACTTCCTCGATCGCCGTGTTCGGGCCCAGTCCGAAGTGCAGGCGGGCCGCGTTTGCGCCGGCGCCGTGACCACCGTCGGTGTACATGCGCACCTGTGTGCGACCGGCCGCGGTCATGAACACCCGCGCGCCGTATGGGTCGCGTGCGCTCCTGGTGCCGACGAGATCCAGTTCGATCCAGTGATTGGCGTTGCCCTGGTTGCGCAGCAGTTGGACCGGCCCGTGGTCCGCCTCTCGTTGCGGCCAGCCGCCATAGGTCAGCATCAGATCAACGAACCCGTCGCCGTCGAAATCCGCGCTGGTCACCGAATCCAGCAGCCCGGTCGGTGGCACGGGGCCGGGCGGTGTGATCGCGACGAAGCGTCCGTTGCGGTTTTCCAGCAGACGGTTCTCGCGCGATCCGCGCCCGTCACGGCAACCAAGAAACAGATCGAGGTCCATGTCATTGTCGAAATCCGCCGCGACGGCCACCGCGCAACTGGTCGGTGTGGTCGCCAGACCTAGATCGTCCGCCGGCGTCTGCCAGCCCTCGTGGCCCTGTACGTAAAAGGCGTCGATCCGTTCCCAGGTAGCCTCGCCCGGGTCGAGATCGTGTGTGACGTCGGTCAGTGCAGCGGGCGCTTTCATATCGATCGAGAGCGACTGGCGCTCGATTCGCCGGACTTGCAGCTGCCAGCGCCCGGTCGACGGATCCACGCTGATACGCAGGGCGTCGCCGTCTGCCGCCGTAACTGGGGCGCCGCGTATCCAGGCTGCCTGTGGGTCCAGGTCGAAGCTCGGGCCCTCCGGATGCCGCCCATCGCGTCCGAGGTACACGCGCGAATCCTCCGGATGCGTCCAGCCGTCCTCGCCCTCGGCGGGCGTGATGGAAAACGCTACCGGCTGGCCGGCGGTGTCGAAGGAGATGTTGGCTGCGGTGGTCGGCCGCATGACCGCTACCGTCAGCCAGCGGGCACCGGGTGACGCCACGAAACTTGAACTTGCGCTGGTTGGCGTGAAGTAATCGAACGCGAGATCGCCGTCGAGGTCGGCGATGACCAGATCGCCGGCGCCGTGGACGTGCTTGTGCTTCTCGATCAGCTCAAACCGGCACTGGCCGCGCGGTCCCACGCGGTACAGGCGACCGGGCGCCGCATCCCCGGCGAATGCCAGATAACGGGCATCGTCGGCAAATCCGCGAAATTCCAGCGCCGCACGCTGGCCGCGGCTCGACGTGATCTCGGGTAATGCGTTGGGGCAGGCCGAAAAACCATCGCCGTTGCGACGATAGACAATGTCGTCGGCGTCATCCGGCTGGTACTGCGTGAAGACGATATCGAGCCTTCCGTCCAGGTCGACATCGATCCAGGCAGGACGCCGGCCGCGCTGGCGTGGTGCTTCGATACCGAGTGTCGCGGCGCGGTTGTCGAAGCCGTTAGAGTGCTGCACGAGCAGCAGGTTCTTGACGGCGTGCTGGATGTGGTCGGCGGACTTGATAGCCCCGCGGTTTCCCCCGGCCGCGACGAGCAGGTCGGGTTTGCCGTCGGCATTGAAGTCACCCCAGGCGGCGCCATGCAGATCACGAAACAGTGCGTTCGGAAGTCGGTTCGAAGCGTCCTCGAAGCGACCGTCGCCGAGATTCCGGTACAGGGAGAGTGGTGTGCGCCTCGGCCTTTTGGGTTCCGAATGATGGCGGCTGATGATGACATCGAGCAGGCCGTCGCCGTCGTAATCGCGCCAGGCGGCCCCCCAGGTGGGCCCGGTGTAGTGGATTCCCGATGCCTGCGTGATGTCGGTAAACACGATGCCGGGGTCGGCCGCCCGGGCGACTCCGACGCCGCCCAGCCAGCACAGCGCTGCAATCGCACTTGCGCCGAAATTCGGGATGCCGATCATTTGCGCGCGCCCTCGGGTGTCGAACGCGATGGGCCGGCGTGCGAACCGCGCGCGCGGCGCGGGCGTCCCTGTCACGGATGCTCGCTCACGACGAACTCGCCGACCTCGAGCCGTTCCCCGGTATCGGCGTTGATCAGTGTCAGCGGATATCGCCCGGCCTGCTTGAGCTGATCGGCCGGAATCAGCGTCGTGACGACATGGCCGCGGAAGTTGCCCGTACTGACGTGGTTTCCGAATTGCACCTGGACTCGTTTGGGTGCGCAGGCCACATCGATCCACAGGCCCATGGAGCCATCGTGCTGCGGATTGGCAACCGTTCCGGCAACGCTGGTGCGAGGCCCCCAGTTCGTGACCTCGCAGAGTCCCGGCGCCGCGTTCGCGGCGGGCGATCCTGGTGCGGGCTTGACCATGAACATTCCGATTGTCTGCCAGGCGCCGTTCTTGTCGTCATGCAGCGTGAATGGATGTTTGCCGGGCTTCGACAGGATTTTTTTCTGCACCTCGCCCTTGAGCTGGGCAATGACCAGTCCGCTGCGGTGCACGGTTTCGAGCCGCTCGCCCGCCAGCGCGATCTGCGCCCAGCGCGGGATGTTCTCGCCATGAAACCAGAAGGCCGAATAGCCGCCGGCCTGCTCGTTGGCGGGCTTCCCGACGCTGGTCGACTTCGGTCCCCATTCCGTGATGGCCGCAATCTGTCCCTTGACCGCTTCGGTTTCCGGGTGCGCTGATGCCGGCGGGGCCGCGCCGCCCATCAGGTGCAGATGCAGTACGGCGGTCAGCACCTCGGTGTGACTGAGCTGCCAGCGGTGCACGACGAGCAGTTCGCCCCGATCAAAATCCCCACGGATCGAAGCGCGCAGGGCATTCGTGAAGGTCTGCGCATCCGGCTGTTCGGTGGCCGTAAGGCCGAGTCGTGTGCGCAGCTGTTCGACCAGAACGCTGACGGGTACACGCAGGGCCGCGTGCTCCTGGATGGCCCATTGCGCGACCGCTTCGGTGCCTTCGAGTGTGGCGAGCACCGCGTCGGCGGCCGGGCCGAGACCAGTGGGCGCTTGATACGACGGACCACGCGCGGGCTGCATCCACCACAGCGCGCCGACGCCGCCGGCGCCGGTGAGTGCGCCGAGCGAGAAATGCAGAAAGCTGCGACGCGAATCGGAGTGGGTCGTCATGCGAGGTCCCGCAGGTGTGCGGCCAGGCGATGCGCCAGCGCGACGATCGTCAGTGTCGGATTCGAGTAGCCGAAGCTCGGAAACACGGCAGAACTCGCCACGTAGAGATTCGCGCCGCCGAACAGCTTCAGATCGGTGTCGACCACGCCATGGCCGGCATCTTTGGCCATGCGCAAGGTGCCCATGTGGTGGTAGACCGGCGTGACCCGTTTGCGCCAGATCTCGTGGTAGCGGGGGTCGATGCGCGCACGACCGAGTCCGAGGCGCCCGAGTTCCTGAGCGAAGCGCTCAAAGGTTGCCGCCGCCGAGTCGTAGGCACGCGGGTCGATCTCCCAGGCGATGTGCGTTCGCGGCAGTCCCAGGGCATCGCGTTCGTCGGCGAGTTCGAGTCGGCTGTCCTCGTTGACCCGCGGTTCGAGAATCATGGTGACGCGGTACGACCAACTCTCGGACGACGACAGTCCGAACAGCTGATTCGATGCATAGCTGCGCGGCAGCTCGGGGCCGTCCGCGATCACGTCGAGCATGATGCAGCTGTTGTTCCAGCCGGTGCGTTCCAGCGCCTCGGGCGTTGGCGATATCACCGGCATGACGTCGCCCGAATCGTCATCGATTCGCTGGTAGATGCGCTCGGCCGGCAGATGCACGATGCCCGGACGGTAGCCGAAGTGATCGGCGAAGCCGCGGCCGAGGAATCCGCCATGCAGTCCGGCGGCGCCGAAACCCTGCTGCCGGAGCAGGAGCAGATGCCGCGTGCTTTCGATTCCACCCATGGCGATGACCACGCGCCGCGGGCGAACGGTCAGCGTGTAGTCATGCAGGCCACCCAGCGTGACGGTTTCGATCGCGTCTCCCGAGACACCCCATGCGATCGCCGCCGCGTTGAGCCGGCAGTCGATGTTGGCCGTCGCTTCGATGTCCGCGCGATAGCGGGTCGCGAAGCGCGTCGGTGGGCTGAAGCGGAACAGGCGGTTGCGAAACCACGGACTGGCGTCGAGGTCGATGAGCCGACGCTTGAGCGCGGCGCTGAGGTTTCCCGGATCGTAGTCGTGCGACGGAATCTCCAGCCAGCCGTGGGCCGCGACGTAATGCGGATTGAGCGTGTCGCGTTCGATTGGCCAGCCCGGTACGCCGGCGGCCGCGCGCGGGAGAAAATCCACCTCGTCGAACGGCCGGCACCAGCCACCCCAGTGCCCGGAGCTGCCACCAAAACCGCGCAGGCGCGCGGTCGAGATGGCATACGGCGAGCTGCCGGTCGACGGGCCGTCGTACAGATCGAGTTCGGCTGGCGTGGACGGCTCGAATCCGCCGGCCTCCGCCAGCACGATGTCCAGGCCGGGCGCCTTGCGGGCGAGTTCCAGCGCAGTGGTGATGCCGGCCGGACCGGCGCCAAGGATCAGCAGGTCGCAGTCGCGCGTGATGCTGCGTCCGGCAGCCGCTAGATCGGTGATCATTGGGAAGGTCGTGAATGGAGTCGAAAAGCGCTGCGAGCGCCGGTTCGGATTGACCGGCCGCTGTGGGCCGACCGGCGAGGCGCAGTCTAGCAGAACGGTCGGTTCGGGCCGTCGGCCGGTACCATAGGCGACATGCTGTCGAACGCCCGCGCAATCCGTCTGTTGCTGGTCCTCGGCATCGTGATCGGTGGGCTCGTGGCGCTGTCGCTGCTGCTCGACACCGCGCGTCAGGGGCTCGTCGTGTTGCGCGAGCTTCAGACCGCTCCGGCCTGGGTGCGCTGGCTCGTCCATGCGCTCGGTGGTGTGCTGGCTGGCCTGACGCTGTGGCTGGTCTGGAAACTCCTGCGGCCCGTTCGACGTGCGCCGGTCCGCCGGCCGGTGCATGACGAGGCCTCGCTTGCACAGGCGATCGATGCGGCGGCCGGGCACGGCGTCGATGTCGCCGCCGCGCGCGCGGAACTCAATGAGCTGGAACGCCGCCGCGCGGCCGGAAAGCTCTATATCGCGATGTTCGGTGAGATCTCCACCGGCAAGAGCGCATTGATCGGCGCGCTGATTCCCGATGCCGATGCGCCGACCGGCGTTGCCGGTGGCACGACCCGCGAGCGGCGTGAGTACCACTGGCAGCGCAGTGGTGGCGACGAGGTGATCGTCGTCGACGTGCCGGGTTCGGCGGAAGTCGGCGTCGCGTTCGATCGCCTGGCCGCCGAGGAGGCGCAGCGCGCGCATGTGGTCGTCTATGTCGCCGACGGTGATCTGACGCGCACGCAGTGGCAGGCACTGGAAGCGCTGCTGGCGCTCGACAAGCCCGTGGTTCTGGCGCTGAACAAGACCGATCGCCTGGACGATGCGGCGCAGGCGGCGATCGTGTCGCGACTGGGCGAGCGGCTGGCGGGCTATGGAAATCGCGTGCGGATTGCGCCGATCAGTGCCCGGCCCGTGCGTCGTGTGACCGAGGTCGATGCCGATGGTGTCGAGCGTCAATCCGACCAGCCGCTGCCGGCCCGGCTCGATGCGCTGCGCGGCGTGTTGCAGGCGACGATCGACGCCGAGCCGGCCCTGCTCGAACGCCAGCGCGACACGGCGGTGTTTGCGCTGGCCGGCGCCAGGCTCGAAACGGCGGCCGCGGCGCATCGCGCCGGTCGCGCCGGCGAGATCGTGCGAACCTATACGCGGCGCGCGGTGGTCGGCGGGCTCGCCGCGGTTGGGCCGGGCACGGACATCGCGATCCAGGGCGTGCTGGCCGTGCAGCTGACCCGCGCGCTGGCGGAACTCTACGAGGTGCCGGTGCGCGACCTCGAGATCGAGCGTCTGATTGACGGCGTGCAGCGGCGCGCGCGGGCGCTGGTGCCGCTGGGGCTCGCGATCACGGGCAACGCCTTCAAGGCATTTCCGGGCATCGGCACCCTGGCGGGCGGGCTCTTGCATGCGGTCGCCTACGGGCTCATCTTCGATGCCTTTGGTCGTGCCGTTTCGAACGTGCTCGCCACGCGTGGCGAGTTGCGCGCGGCGCCGGTCGCAGACGAATTCGCAGGGCAATTCCGTGAAGATATTCAATCGCGTGCTCGAACGCTGGCGCAGTGGGCGCTCGAGTCACGCGGACCAGACGAACGCCGCTGAACCGACGCCGGGTCCGGGCGCGGGGGATGCGCATCTCGCCGGTGCGCGCGATGTGCTGACCGATCTGCTCGACGACCCGAATGTGCCGGAAGGCCTGCGGCGTGAGCTCGAACCGGAGTTCGGCGAAGTACGCCGGCTGCTGGAGAAAATCGAACACGCGCAGGTGCATATCGCGGTGTTCGGCCGGGTCAGCGTCGGCAAGTCCGCACTGCTCAACGCGCTGCTGGGTCAGGCGCGGTTTTCGGTCAGCGCCCTGCACGGCGAGACGCGATCGGCCGGCTATGCGAGCTGGACCGAGGTTCGTGACGGGGCGGTGGTGCTGATCGACACGCCCGGAATCAATGAAGTGGGTGGCGAGGCGCGTGAGGCGCTCGCGCGCGAGGTCGCCGGACGCAGCGATCTGGTGATGTTCGTCATCGACGGCGATCTGACCGATACCGAGTTCCGCGCACTGAAGTCGATCGTCGAGCAGGCGCGGCCGGTGTTGGTTGTGCTGAACAAGATCGATCACTATCCGGGCGAGGAACGGCTGGCATTGCGCGCCGCGGTGGTCGATCGGCTGCGTCCGCTGGTGCGACCCGAGGACGTCATCGAAGCCGCTGCGCATCCCGCGCCGCGAGTCTATGTCGAGCGTGATGCGCAGGGCATTGCGCGTGAATCGACGCGCAGGCCCGCGGCGTCCATGGATGCCCTGCGTGAACGGCTGTGGGAAATTCTCGAGCGCGACGGCAAGAGTCTTGCGGCGCTCAACGCGAGCCTGTTCGCGGGCGAACTGTCTGATCGCGTTGCGCGGCGCATCGTTGAGGTCCGTCGCGAGGCGGGGGACCGGATCATCAATGGCTGGGCGCTCGGCAAGGGCGTGGCGGTGGCGCTGAACCCGGTGCCGGTCGCCGATCTCGTTGCGGCCGCCGTGGCCGACGGTTCGCTGGTTGTGCATTTGTCGCGCCTGTACGGACTGCCCATGACGCGGGGCGAAGCGGGAACGCTGGTGCGCACGATCGCCGCGCAGATGGCCGTGCTGATGGGGGCAAGCTGGGTCGTGCACCTGGTCGCGTCGCTGCTCAAGGCCGGCACGGGCGGATTGTCGACCGTATTGACCGCGGGGGCCCAGGGTGCGGTTGCGTACTACACGACAACCGTGGTCGGCCGTGCGGCGCAGCGCTATCTCGCCGACGGCCGCTCGTGGGGCGAGGGCGGTGCGAAGCAGGTCGTGCGCCGGATTCTTGACGAAACCGATCGCGATGCCCTGATCGCCGATGCGCGAAAACGTATCCTTGGGAAGCTCTGATCAATCCATCGAAGGATTGCCAGAGCTTTGAGCCCGAAAAAGTGCGATTTTTCGTTTTCTTTCATTTTCTACGGCTTGCAGCCGTCGTTGTGGCGGCACGTCCCTGTGCCGCGGGAAACTCTGCAATTTGCAGAGATTCCCTTGCGCGGCTGCGTGCGGCCTGACCGGAGTTCGTCATCCATGAACAGTCCTGCGACTGCCGATCTTTGCGATGCGTTTGCCGATGAGGCGCGTGTCATGCGTGTCGAACTGCGCGACTACGGCGGGCTCAATGCGTTCCATGGTCCGGTGCGTACGGTGCATTGTCTGAATGACAACTCGCGTGTCGCCGAATGTCTGCGCGGGCCGGGACAGGGCGCCGTGCTGGTCGTTGATGGCGGCGGTTCCCGCGAGTGTGCACTGGTCGGTGATCAACTCGGTGCGGCCGCGGTTGCCAACGGCTGGGCCGGCGTCGTTGTGAACGGTTGCGTGCGCGACCGCGCGGTGCTCGGTGAACTCCGGCTCGGCGTGCGGGCGCTGGGCACGAATCCGCGACGCAGCGAAAAACGCGGGGCGGGTGAGGTCGATGTGTCGGTTCAAATCGGCGAGGTTGAGGTCAGGCGCGGTGACTGGATCTACGTTGACCCCGATGGGGTGGTGGTGCTGGACCGCGCGGTGATGCTGCCGTCATGAAAACATGGAGCGAAATGGTTCGTGATGCCCAGTCGCGGATCGACGAAGTGTTTCCATGGGACCTCGACGACCGCCTCCAGGCCGGCGAGGACATGCTCATCGTCGACATCCGCGAACCGTACGAGTATGCACGTGCACACATCGAGGGTTCGCTCAACGTGCCGCGCGGGATTCTCGAGTCGGCCTGCGAGTGGGACTACGAAGACACGGTCCCCGAGCTCGTGCAGGCGCGTGATCGCCCGGTCGTGCTCGCCTGCCGGTCGGGTCAGCGCAGTGCAGTCGCCGCGCTGGTGCTGCGCGAACTGGGCTTTGAGCGCGTCACTTCGCTGAAGACCGGGCTGCGCGGCTGGAGCGACTATGAGCTGCCGCTGGTCAATGGTGCCGGTGCAGGTCTCGACCAGGATTCCGCGGACGAAAACTTTACCTCGGTGGTCCGCGCCGATCAGATGCGGCCGCGCTGATCCGCACCGGCCAGCCGAAAACTACGGAGTGCAACAACGTGATTGATGGCGTCCTCGTAAAGCCACTGAAACTGCTGCCCAATGAACGCGGGCGGTTGATGGAGATTCAGCGCCGCGACGATCCCGAGTACATCGGCTTCGGTCAGTGCTATCTGACCGAAACCCGAAGTGGAGTCGTCAAGGCCTGGTATCGGCATCATGTCCAGACTGACCAGATCGTCACCCTCACGGGCCTGCTCAAGCTGGTGCTTTACGATGGCCGCGGTGGCAGTCCGACGTTCGGACAGTTCGATGAGATCATCATGGGAGAACTGGCGCCGAAGCTCGCGCAGTTCCCGGCTGGAATCTGGCACGGCTTCAAGGCCATCGGGCCGACCAGTGCATTCGTGCTGCACATGAATTCCGAACCCTACGACATGCAGCACAAGGACGAGGATCGATTGCCGTTCGATTCTCCGGATATCCCGTATGAGTGGTGACCGGTTCTGGTTCGATCTCACGCTCTGGACCAACGACCCGGATGTCGCACGGCGCGCGGACCGGGCGGGGGTGGATCGGATCGGGCTGGATCTTGAGTCCATCGGCAAACACGATCGCCAGCGCAACCTCGGAACCTGGATCAGTCCTCATCGTGAGGACCAACTTCCGGCGATTCGTGCGGTGCTGTCGCGAGCCAGCCTGTTTGTGCGTTGCAACCCTGCCGGGCCGCAATCATCCGACGAGATTCGGCGACTCATCGACGCCGGCGTCGAGATCATCATGTTGCCGAACTTCCGCAGTGCGCGGGAGGTTTTGGAGGTCCTGCGCATCGTCGACGGCCAGGCCCAGCTCGTACCGTTGATTGAACGATTCGAGGCCACGCAATGCATTGACGAACTGCTGGCGATTCCAGCAGTCGAGGAATTTCATCTTGGGCTGAACGATCTGTCGTTCGATCTCAAGCTGGACAATCGTCTCGCCCTGCTGGCCGCACCGTGGATCGTGACGCTGGCCCACCGTATTCGTTCCGCCGGGCGGCGCCTTGGTGTCGCCGGCATCGGTCGCGCTGGCGATGACAGCCTGCCCGTGCCGTCGGACCTCATCTACGCGAGTCTCGCGCGGCTGCATGCGACGGGCAGCCTGGTTTCGCGCTCGTTCCGCGTGGATGAACTACAGACGGACGATCTGGCCAGAGAGATCGGGAGCACGCGCGCAAGGCTCGCGTACTGGGCCGCGGCCGATGCGGACTCGATCGAGCAGGCCAGGCTGGCGCTGTTGCAGGCTGTGAAGGAACCGATTCAATGATGGTTCATCTGTATGCGTTGAGCTGGAATGACGGCAGGATGGTCGACTACTTTTTGCGTCATTACGAGCCGTTCGTCGACCGGTTCTTTATCTATGATGACGGTTCGACCGACGGCACGCGGGACACGTTTGCTGCCCGCGACGATGTTGAACTGCGGCCGCAACTGCGCAGGTATCCCGAATCATGGGTCAAGTCGGCGCTGCACTTCTACAACGAGTGCTGGATGGAGAGCCGCGGCGTTGCGGACTGGGTGTTCATCGTGAACCTCGATGAGCATCTGTATCACCCGCGGATGCGTGACTACCTTTCAGAGTGCCGGGCCGCGGGCGTAACCGCGATCCCGAGCCTTGGCTTCCAGATGGTCAGCGCCGGTTTTCCCGATACGGATGTGCCGCTCTATCGTGAACTGACGATGGGTGCGCCGTGGAGTCAGATGAGCAAGATGCAGATCTTCAATCCGAACGCCGTGATCGCAACCAATTTTGGACCAGGCCGGCACCGCGCGCGTTTCGAGGGGGACATCTGCATCCCGCAACGGAATGAGGTGCTGAACCTGCATTACAAGTATCTGGGGCTGGATCGTCTCCATGATCGCCACGGCGCATTGAGGGCGCGGCTGGGGCCGCTCGACATCCAGAATCGCTGGGGGCACCGTTATCACTTCAGTCGGCAGGAACTCGGAGAAGACTACGATTCCTTCGCGGCCGCGAGTCTCGATGTTTTTGCCGAGGGGTATTCGCCCGATCGTGACTATGTCGGGGATCGATGGTTCAAAGGTTATCCCGCAGCGGTCGTGGGTCAACCCGGATAGCCTTGGTCGATTGGTCGCCCCGGTTGCCAGAGGTTCAGAAGCGAAGCCTCGGGGTTGCTTCTTCGGCGATGGCTGCGGACTGCCTACGACCAGGCCTCAGGGAAGCGGGGCGCCGGGCACGGTCGCGACGATCCTGACGTCATCGACGGCGGCTTCGACGAGACTGCCGGGGGCAGAGTCGTTGGCTTCGACGAGCAGATGGATGCGCTGGCCGGCGAACGCGCTGATGTCTGACTGGTGGCCGGCCCAGGCGGCCTGGA